>PWZK01000200.1 GCA_003567495.1 Candidatus Brocadiaceae bacterium | reverse complement strand
TGCCAGGCTTCGGACATCGGGGTTCTCTGCCTCCAGCAATGCATTTTCCAGATCGCCCATCGCCGGTCCTCCGATACTCGCCAGCGCGGCTGCAGCCGCCCAGGCCACGTGGTGATCTTCATCTTCCAGCGCTTCAATAAGAGCGGGCACGGCTTCGTGGGCGTCGGAACCCAGTTCGCCCAGCCTTACGGCGGCCTGAAGCCTCTCGCTCGGGTTTTCGCTCCGAAGCTGCGACGAAGCGTCGCGTGAAGTATCGGCAAAGCAGGGTCGGGGGATGACCAGCAGGAGGGCAGTGATCCAAAAAAAGCGGCTGCGTGCGCAGATGAACATGTTTTTTCGCCTTCGCCCCTTATCAAGTCTTTCATGCACATATTATTTCCCTCCCGCAGCAGAAATCATCGTATAGGTGTGGAGGGGAACGAAAGCCAGGGGAAAGCGTAGCGTATTCGGTAGAAAAGGGGAAAAGCGAAAACGCGCGGCGGATGTGCGCAAAAACCGGATCAGGCGGAGGCGGCGATGAAGGCGGGGAGGTCTGTCTGTCTGTCTGTCACTTTATCCTTACCCCAAAAAGTTTGTGGTAATGAGCAGAACAGAAGAACGGCGACTAATTTCCTTTTGCTACAGACATAATACACCATAAAATCTGAATGTCAAGTGAAAACTCGGATTCCTTTTGAATTTTCATTTTTCACACCGCCTTTTTTGGCGAATCTTCGGCCTTTTTGTGATTATACCCGGCACTTGAAAAACCAGGTTAGTTGCTATAACATGTTCCAAATGAAAATGTTAGGGTAGCAGGAGCATTATGGGGTATTTGCATTTCATCATTTAAACCAGCAAGATTCGTATTGTCTTTTCACTTGTAAGTCGCTGTTGATTAATGTATTATACCCTTTTCGGTCAGGCACTATATAGTAAGCATGTTAATAAATCCTGCCATTACCACCGCCGCAAGTTCCGTGCGCAGACGGTATTGCGCCAGCCGAAGCGGCGATGCTCGTTTTTTTTCCAGCTCCGATAGTTCGGTGGGGGAAAACCCGCCGGGCGGGCCGATGATACAGGTTACACGGGCATTTTTTTTAAGTTCAATGCTGCCGAATAGTTCGCCGGGCAAGCGCCCTTTTTCCGTGGCATAGAATAACCCCTCTTCGCTTCGATTCTCCAAAGCCTCCTGGAGTGAAAGAGGCGCGGCAAGTGCCATAAAATGGGGATTCAGGGATTGCTTGGCGGCTGCGATAATGGTTCTTCGGAGCCTTTCGTGGTGTTTTTCCCACCGGTTTTTCCACCACTTTCTGCGGCAATGTTCGCAGTCAACCGGGACAACCCCGGCTACGCCGAGTGCGGCAAGCCCCTTAAGCGCGTCTTCGAACGCATTTTTCGCCGGCAGGCCGATCATCACTTCGACTGCGCGCGACGGGGGCGGGCACCGCCGCTGTTTGAGTATAGTGGCGCGGGTCCTTTTCCCGGCTGTTTTGTCCAGTTTACAAGAAAAGACATTTCCATTTCCGTCTGTGACCGAAATATCATCTCCTTCCTTAATCCTCAGAACATGCCTGGCATGGTGGCTCTCGTTTTCGTCGAGCCAGGCCATATCGCCGGAAACCGTATCGGCGTGAAACAGATAATGGTTTTGTTTCATTCCCAAAACACGTCTCCTACGAATATTTCACAAACCAGGGACAGGGGTTAATAAAGCCTTTTGTCGCAAGCCATTCGGTTCTTATAAATTGTTGTCCGCCGCATCTAATTCGGGGGTTGCAATGCTTATATCCTTAAGATACCGAAAATAATCAGAATCGGGGCTGATAACCAGAGTAGCGTTCTCGCCTAAGGAATCGGAATAACTTTCCAGCGTGCGAAAAAAGGCATAAAACTCCGGATCCGCTCCAAATGCCTCGCTATAGATGGCTGTAACCTTTGCATCCGCCTTGCCTCGTATGACCTCACCTTTGCGTCTGGCTTCCGAACTGATTTCTGCAAAAAGCCGTTCGGTTTCGCCATCAATCTCAGCCGCCCGACCCTCCCCTTCCGACCTGAACTGCTCCGCCATACGTTGCCTCTCGGCTATCATACGCTCAAAAACCTGCTCTTGCACCTGCTCGACGTAATCTATACGTTTTATCCTTATATCGACCAGTTCGACTCCGAAGTCGGGCACTTCAGCCTGCGCGGTCTCCAATATTCTCCTGGTAAGTTCCTCGCGACCCAGCTGCACCTTTTCCATCAACGTCTCTTCCTCTTCTTCTGCGGCAACGGGCACTCTTTCAAGGTCCTCTTCGGTAATACGCCAGTCGCTGGAACGCACAATATCAGTCAGAGGGCTTGCAGAGATATGATCTCTCACCACGGAATCAAGTATATCGTTGAGGCGTCGGGTGGCTCCGGGCAGATCCCTTACGCGCTGGAAAAAAACCAGCGGATCGGCGATTCGCCATCGGGCGGTCGTATCTACCGAAATAAACTGTTCGCCACGGGTAGGTATCTGGTTCGGATCGCCATCCCATGACTGTAATCTTTTATCAAAACGCCTCGCTTCCTGTATGAAGGGCACCTTAAAGTGCAGGCCGGGCTCGGTTATCGTCTCACCCACCGGCTCGCCGAATTGGAGCACGATGGCCTGTTCGGCCTCATCAACGGTAAACGCGGCGCTGTATACAAGAAATATCGCCGCCAGTATCACGACCGCACATATTATCAAGATTACATGCGAACGGGTAATACGCTTTTTTGCATATGCCATAGTATCGTCTCCCTGTTTTACTGAAATTATTTGTTGTTTTGCACTTACTTTACCTTGCTGTCTCCCAGATTCAGCAGCGGCAGTGGCTCCCTGCCGCTTTCGTCTATCACGTATATCTTGCCGATCTTTGGCAGGACATTATCAATCATCTCCAGATACAGCCGCCTTCGTGTGACCTCGGGGGCCCGGGTATATTCTTCGAGCATTGCCTTGAAACGTTCGGCCTCGCCCCGAGCGCGGTTGATGCGCTCGGTTGAATAGGCAGCCGCCTCTTCTACAATCTGAATCGCCTGCCCTTCGGCCCGGGGTATGACCTGGGAGCGGCGTTTTTCGGCCTCATTTATAAGCCGCTCGCGCTCCTGCTCGGCCTGGTTTACTTCATTGAATGCAGGCTTTACTTTTTGGGGCGGGGTCACGTCCTGCAATTCCACTCTGCGAACCACCACCCCCATCTCAAAAGATTGTAATATTTCCTCCAGCTCTTCTCTGGCCGCCTGTGCCACCTGAACCCGTTTCTCTGTCAGCACGTCGCTGCCAAGTTCATTGCCCACTATACGCCTCATTACCGCCTCGGAAATGTCGCGGATGCTCTTGCTCTGATCACGGACGCGGTGCAGATATTTATCAGCATCATATACGCGGTACTGGACGACCCACTCCACGTCTATT
>PWZK01000325.1 GCA_003567495.1 Candidatus Brocadiaceae bacterium | reverse complement strand
TTTTGTAAATGGCATTGTTCAGCATGTGGAACAACCCTGCGGCAAACCCTATCGGCACGCCAGTGCCGAATCCTATAACCATATAGCCCACCTGGCTCACGGCGTGATACGAGAGAAGTTTGCGCGCATCTTTCTGCACGAGCGCCATCATCACGGCAAAAAGCACCGTGAACCCCCCCACAAGAAGAACCACACCCATAGCAGCGCCACTAAGAACAAATATGTCGGTGCATACGCGTGCAAGCAGATATATGCCCAGCAGCTTATCGAGTGAAGCGGGCAGCAGTGCCATGACCGGCATGGAGGAACTCGTCGACGCCTCGGGAATCCAGGGATGGAATGGCCAGGCGCCGGCTTTGCCGGCAGCTCCCGCAAAAAGGAGCAGAAACGTCAAAAACTGAAGCGGGGTCTTAATGGGCAAACCCTCGCCGTCGGCCGGTATCAGAGTTGAGCCACTCAGCGCTACAAACAGGGCTATGCCGAGCAAGAGCATAAAGTCGGCCGTGCCCACGATAGAGACCGCTTTTCGGGCGGTCTCGTGCGAGCCGCGGAAAAGAAGCGCATAGAGCAGCACAAGCATCGTGCCCCATCCGAATGCAAACAGCAGGAAATCGGCCGCCAGCACGGTAAGGTTTGCAGCGCCTATAAGAATCAGCAGGCAGGAATAAAACTCTTTCTTATCTTCTCCGTAAGACCCGGCATAAATGCATACCAGAAGACCGAACAGATTTATAAAAATCATTATAAACGCCGCTATGACGTTGTGGTCAAACGTAAGCGCAAACTCGTCAAGCAGATGAATGCTCAACCTTCCTGGCGTGAGAATAAAGGAGGTTACGGCAACCGCCAGTGCGGCAAGGAGGACCAGAATGCCCAGATTTTTTCTGGCGGGCGCTTGCCTGAGAGAAAAGCTGAGCAAGCCCGCGGCAATCGGCAGAAATATAAGCATTGTAAGGTTAAGAGCCATCACTTTATCACCATGTTTAAGAAGTCAAAAGGCAAATTCGGCAAAAGGCCGAGCAGAAGCGAAACCGCTCCTAAAAAAAGCACGGAATAGACCATAACCGACTTTTTCCCTTCTGCGGCTTCGGTGCGCACCTTTCCGAGAAAAACTTCGCTGAAAAAACGCAGCAGGTAGAAAAGCGTAAAAACCGCACCTACCGCGGCGAGCACGGCGGCGGCTATGTAGCCGGCGCGTGCGGTCAATATGATAACCATAAGCTTGGGCCAGAATCCAAGGAAAGGCGGTATCCCGATTATTGAAAACGCACACAGCATGTAGGCGAGGCCGGTGCGCGGCATCGTCTTGAGCAGGCCGCCGAGCATGGAGATTTCCTTTTTATCCGTTTCATGCTCCACTATGCCCGCACAGAGGAAAAGTCCCGCCTTTGCAAGCGAATGGGCGAGTATGTAAATAAAAGCCACCTTGAGTGCCGTCTCGGTATTGAGAGCTAGCGCAAGCATTATGTAACCCAGCTGACTTATCGTTGAGTAGGCCAGAATACGTTTGATATTAGTTGACACAAGAGCCGATGCCGCGCCGACTATTATGGTTATCACGCTGACTGTGAGCACCGTTGACAGAAACACTTCGGACGGCTCGAAAGTCCTCAGATAAAGCCTGGCATACACGTAAATGCCTATTTTAACCAGCACCGCGGCGTGCAGGAGCGCGGTCACCGGCGAGGGGGCCACCCCGGCGTCGGGCAGCCATGTCTGGAGCGGAAGCTGCGCCGATTTGGATATAATGCCCACAAACAACAGAAGCGCCGTCACGGTAGGTATGGCGACACCCTGCAATTCGCTCAGCTCAAGCGTGCCGTAATTGGCGAAGATCACAGCTATGCCTGCCAGCAGAAAGGATGCGCCGAAGAAAGTGACCAAAAATGCTTTGTCGGCCGCCTTGACATCCTCTTCGCCGCGATAAAATCCTATAAGACGCCACGACGCCACCGCGGTCATCTCCCAGAAAACGTATATCAGTGCCAGGTTTGCGGAGTGAATAAGCCCCATCATCGAGCCTACAAACAGCAGCATCCAGAAGTAAAAACCTTTAAGGTTGCTGTACTTCGCCATATATTCGCCCGCATAGAGCGAAATCACAAACGCCACCAGGGAGCTGACCACCGCCATAAAAACCGTCAGCCCGTCCACTACGAACGAGAGGCTGAACCATTCCGTCATTGGATAGGACACGGCTATCTCGCCGTGTTCGAGAACCACCGGCACCGTCAGGAGCGCGCACAGAAAGGTAAGCGCCATCACCAGGGAGGCCATAAACCGCCTGTCTTTATCGCTCCCCAGCGCGAGGACAAAAGCCCCGGCCAGCGGGATAATTATTGTAAAATAAAAAGCAACCACTAAAATTGACATCGTCTGCTCCTCGATTGTTTCGCCTGCCCCCGGCCGCGTGTTGGCTGCTCACGAGCCGGCGGCATTATTTACTGTACACCGGTTTTCGTATCGTTTCCGACTCTTATCTTCTCCGTCTTTTCCCGGCTGAGTTTTATCAGATCCCGGCCGGTCATGACCTTCTCATCGGTCCCTTGATCGATAACGCACGATCGCTCCGTGCAGCAATAGCACGGATCGACCGCCGCAAGCGTAATTGCGGCATCGGAGACCGTGCCGCCTACGACGCTTACTTTATTTGAGGCCACGTTCATATAGCTGGGCGCACGCACTTTGTGTCTTACCGGCCGGTTGGTCCCGTCGCCCCTGACGTAATGAAAACATTCGCCGCGCGGCGCCTCGACCCGGCCTATGCCCTCTCCGGGCGGGATCTCCTTGACGCCGGCGTCGATCTCCCCCTCCGGCAGGACATCGAGACACTGCCTGATGATCTTGATCGACTCTTCCATCTCCAGAAGTCTTACGACCGTCTTTGCAAAAACGTCGCCTTCTTCTCTGAGATGCACGTCCCACTCCACCTTATCGTAAGCCGCGTAAGGGTCATCTCGCCTTACATCTATATCGACTCCGGAGGCTCTTGCGGTTGGCCCGACAACGCACCAGTCGAGGGCTTGCTCTTTTGTCAGCGTGCCCGCACCTTCAAGACGCGCTCTGATCACAGGATCGTCCAGCACGGCGCCCTTGAACATCTTCACGGCCTCTGCGGCTTCGTTAAGTGTATCTTTCAACTGAACAACATGCTGATCCAGAATATCTTTTCTCACACCGCCTATTTTCATCATTCCGTAGTGATTCCGGTTGCCCGAAATAATTTCGAACATATCCAGAACCGGCTCGCGGTAACGCCATGCCCACATCCACACGGTATTGTAGCCCACGAAATGCCCGGCAAGCCCCAGCCAGAGCAAATGGCTGTGCAGTCTTTCAAGCTCCGCTATTATCGTTCGAATGTAAAGAGCCCGCTCCGGCACCTCGATATGCCCGAGGTCCTCCACGGCATT
>PWZK01000292.1 GCA_003567495.1 Candidatus Brocadiaceae bacterium | reverse complement strand
TTCCGATTGCTAACAAAGTTTTCATGTTTTCTCTCCCAGGATTTAAAATGTTAGTTTCTCGTTACATTTAACGAACAATTTCATCGTTATTTACTTATATAATAGTTATAAATACCGTTTTTTCCATCTTCCACCGGCCGGTTCTGCGATCCAGTTCCAGGTAGGCAGGACCTGGCCGTCCACGAACTACACGCCGCGCTCGTCCATGGGCATGCCCGCCTCACGGCTGGTCGCCTTAACTGCTACTGCTTCAAACACAAGTTCTCGCACATTCAATCCCACTTAATAATATGTTCTCTGTACTCTTCCATCCCGGGGTCCGGTCGAAACTCGATGTCCCTGATCATTGGATATTTGTCTTTTTAGTAAATCTTTTTTTGTACATCCTCATTCCTCTATTTTTTCGACTCTGTAAAGATTGCCCTGCGTGTCTTCATACAGCCCTTTTTTCCGCTCTGTCAGCGTCAAACGTTTCGTGCTGCTCTCGCCTTCTTGTTTGCACTTCACAATATTGCTCAATATCGGAATCGCCAGGGTTTCCAGAGCAGCAAGGATAGCGAGCATTATTACTGCTCGAAACATAGCAGCGTTATCCATTTCGAATATGATCATAGTTGAAGTAACCGCCGCCAACAGAAATATATTAACTGTTGTTATTGCCTTTATCCACCGATACTTATGCGAAAGGCGCACGCAAAGGAGCGTAAGCGAATGTGCAAAAACCGCGGCGAAGATAGCGGTCACTATGGCGGTTTTCCAGTACCACACTGCTGTATCTCTGACCCCCCACCAAAGCCCCAGGATAATAAGCGAGGCGGAAAAAACTGCCAGTGTTATGCCGGCAACTCCCGGCCATGTCCGCCCGCTGCGTGCCATATGGGTGCTGCATGAGAGTGAACCGATGCTTGCAAAGACGATTACCAACGTCGTTAGTAGCACCTTGATTTCAAAATGACTAAATCGTCCGGTGAACACCGTTATAATGGCGAAAAGCCCGCCCACTATCAAAAACCCAATGAGCAGGTACAGCGCCGTTGTCTTGATTTTCGCAGCAGTAGTTGTTTTATCTTTCATTTCTATCTCATTTTATAATAATACCACAGGTCTGGGATAGGACCAAAGCAATTTCTTTATACAACACATGTTACTAAAACCCTCATTCCAGCCCCAAAAACCGCCCTCTAAGCCATATAAAGGGCCTACGCATTTTCAGAGACTTCGCTCTGAAAATGGGGCGCCTTGCGGCGCAGTACTGTGCCAATGAATTACAAATTCAAAATCACAAGTTCCAAATAAATTCAAAATTACAATACCAAAATTCAAAACGTTGAATGGCATCCGGTAACAACAACGCATTTACCGTAGGGGCAACCCCCTGTGGTTGCCCAACATCACGACCGTTCGCACCAGGGCAATCACGGGGGATTGCCCCTACGGTTATTTTCGCCACATCCGGAATGTTTTGAATTTGTAATTTTGGATTTGTGATTTATTTGATATTTGGAATTTTGAATTTAGAATTTATTTGTTATTGGGTCTTCATTCTTTTTTTGCATATCGACAATTTGTTGTCGATGTACCGCTACTAAGCGCCTATTTAAATAAAAGGGTTTATTGCGGCCCGACCCCGGCCGAAAGTATGCCGGAATTTCCCAGCATCATTCTTCCGGTTCTCTTTCCCACCGTATCCACGCATGCTTTTCAGGATCACCGGTGTCAGCATATATGTCGGTGTCCTCTTCGATGCGCGGGTTGCTGATTTTGTCGGGCGGGCCGCTGTCCTCGGGCCTTACGAACATCACTGAGAAGTCTGCAAACAGCACGTTTACGCCATCGCCGTGATTGTGGTCCCACGGCGGCCGGTCTGCCGCTATGGCGCGCCGGGGATCGTGTCCTTCCGGCACGGCCGGATCGACGTAATAACCGACCCCGTCCGGATCGTCAAAGTCAACTTTCTCAATTGGATTTTCAGGGCAGACCAGCAGCGTCCTGTTGGCAATATAGCCTTCTTGTTCAAGGATTTGAAACACCTCACCGGTAGTATCCCCCTGCGGCATCATTCCCCGGTTGTCATGCTGATACAACGCAAACGTAAGCCCGATTTGTCGCAGGTTGCTCATACAAGATACTTTCCTGGCTTCACCTCTGGCCCGGGCCAGCGCTGGCATCAGCATCGCCGCCGCTATCCCGCCCACTCCTGCAGCGCCTCCGATATAGGCTTCACTGCCACAAAGGGGACCGTAGCCCTCGCTCATCACCACGTCATTCTCAATATAACTCACGTTCATCGAACCGAACAGATGCCGGCTCAAACGCTCCGGCGGCGGCAGCACGGACGGGTCGAAGCCCAGCTCTTCGAGAAACGGCACCTCCGATGCATAGGCCGTATAAAGCGGAAGGAGGCTGTAAAGAATATCCATCACGTATTCCTTGGCGCCGGGAGCGAGATAGCTCAAAGAAGTGAACCGGTCACGCCCGATTACGTTCGCCGTGCGCCCGAAATCCTCACTGTCAAGTATGGAATCCCCGGGCTCGGCGCCGATACGATCGAGTGCGAATTTCAGAGTGGGTATCGTTCCGGCCATCACAAAATGGCTGCCGGTCACGGCCCATGCAGGGTTGAAGGGTATGGGCGGGTTCTCGATCCGGGCGAACTGAAAGGGGGTATCTTCATGCACTCCGTCTGAAAAAGCAACCGCCGGGTCGGCATTGAAAATCTGCTCTATCAGCTTTGTTGTTTTCAGAAGGCAGCTGCGAAACGTTTCGGCGTCGCTCAGCTCGATGGAGATAATCGGATCCGGCATCATCAGGAGGTTCGAACGCCGCGGGACATACGCGACCGCCCGCTCTCCGACAGAACCCAGCATATCGTCGCGGATACTGAAGCCGAGTTCTTCCTCCAGAGACTCCATGGCCTCCAAAATCGGATTTTCGCCGTTACCGTTCTGAGCGGCGCCCAGGCGAAACAGTTCCTCCATCCGGTCGTAGGAGTCGGCAAGATCGAATGCCAATGCAAGAAACAAACGTGCATCCACCGGTACCATCCGGAGGTCATCCATGGACATTGAAACGTCCGGCTGCAGGGCCTCGGGATCGAACATCCGCAGTTTCGATCGGGTAATATATCCTTTCCCTTCGGCGGTCATGGCCCATGCAAGGGAGCGGGGCATGTTTGCCTGAAGCCTTTCAAAGAATTCCATGAACTCCGCGTCCCCCTCTTCTTCGCCAATACGGCGAAAAAGCTCCACCAGCTTTCCGTAATCGTATTTAAGCAGCAACAGAGGTTCGCTGTCGCCTGAAAGCCTCTTTCGAATATTTACAAGCTTCTCACCGGGACCGGGATGGTCGGTCGATAAAAGCATATCCGGCATACCCTCCCCAACGGAAACAACGAAGAGATCCTGCTTCAACCCCCAGGCAAGCGACAGT
>PWZK01000064.1 GCA_003567495.1 Candidatus Brocadiaceae bacterium | reverse complement strand
TTTACCCGCTATTAAACATCCCCGTTGGGGAATGGGGGCTCAATATATAGCGGAAGTTATTGCCTGCGAAAATACATAGATTTAATTCAAGCTTAATGGTTACGATTTTTTTCTTCGTGCTCTTCGCCTGCCTGTGCGTACGCACGCAGACAGGCGACCTTCGTGGTGAACAAGAATGTCAGATAGCCGTGCGTTTTTCTTTCACGCATATGTTCCAAAAGCGATAAAGCCACCCCCCCTGGCCGCCTGCCTGCAGCAGGCAGGCCTACATATCCTTCCATCCCGCTCGCAAAACTTCCTCGGCCGATTCTGCATTGAGAAGTTCCTCAAATGTTTCCGACCGGTGGAGCGGTTTTATAAGATTTGACAGAGCTTCCAGATGAACCTCCGGGGAAGCATCTTTGGGACTGAGGAGCAGGATTAGAACACGCGCCTCGGCGCTCGTGTGCCTGACCTGCCAACCCTCCCTGTTTATCCCGAGAAAGGCTGTCGGTTTGGACACTTCGGGTATGTGTGAATGGAGAAGGACGACGCCGGGTACGAGTTCCGCCGGCTCTCTTTCGCATATATCCGTAAGATACCCGGAGAGACGTTTTAATACGTCGCTTTGCCCCGGAAAAACACTTTCAAGCAGCGCCGTGATGGCATCGGAGACCTCATATCCTTCCATATTGAGCCGAATGTTTTCCGCCGGTAACAGCGAAGATGTTTCGGTACCCCGAGCGCCGGCCGCCTCGCTGGAGTCCTCTTCCGGGGCCATCGGCGGGTAAACGGTAAGAAGGTTCACGCCGGGCCGCCGGCCGACCAGAAGCCGCGGCATTTTGCTGATGCTGGGCCTCCAGGCAAGCCTCCCTTTGCGTGCGCTGAAAAGAACGACCAGGTCATCCTCGCTCGATACGTTATCGTCCAGCCATGGCAGCAGCTCGTCCCAATGCCGCAGCGTCACTTCACTGCCGGAAATTTCCGGCGGGATGCCTTCGATTATTTTAGCCACTTCCTCCACCTCGGGCATAACGGATACTATTACGAGGGAACAGCCCAATTGCTGGGTCAAATTTTTAGCGGAGTGAACGGCGGTTTCGAAGCCCGACTGATGCTCGATAAGAGGCGGGACGACCAGTATCACCCTCTTAAGCGTGTTGAGGGAACCCGAACACCTGCTTACCAGGATCATCTCCCGGCTTCTTTCTATGACGATGTCGAGTTTGTGACCGAAAGCCTGTGAATGCGAAGAGACCCGGCCTTTCCATCCTATAATGGCAGCTGAAATACGCTGATCGGTCATTGTCTGCAATATGCCTGACGGGATGTCGATCGCAGTGCGGGTTGTAGGTACCACATCCAGGTCGGAAGATATGGCCCTGACAATTGCTCTTGCCTGCATCTTTTCCGCCTCGGCGATACGCTCTTCAACATGACCGCCCGATTCCACAACGGTCAGAGAATAGAGCGGCTCCTGCGAATTTTTCTCCCTTATGAACTGGCCCAGGGTCATAAGTTCTTCCGCCGTTTGCGGGTTGGCAAGCGAAACGAGAATACGCTGTGGAGTGTCAGAACGGCTGTAAGGCTTTTTCTCTTCCTGCAAAGCAACTCTGCGCGCATAACGGTCAGTCAGCCACGAACCGGCCAGACTCGTAATCAAAATCATGACGATGGTTCCGGTAACCACATGTTCGGTGAAGATGCCTATTTGAAACCCGACCATCACCGCGGCCAGTGTGGCCGCCGCCTGGTTCACACTTAGCCCGTAGATCAGCATGCTTTCGTCATGCGTGTATGACAGGAGGCGCCCGGAAGCCGATGCGGCCATCCACTTTGTCACGATTCCGGCAAAAACCATGGTTCCTGCAATCATGGCCGCCTCACCTCCGACAAAAAATAGTCTGACATTGACGAGCATACCGACCGAAATAAGAAAAATCGGTATGAAAAGGCTATGCCCGACAAACTGCACCCGGTTCATTAGCGTGCTGTTTTCGGGTATGAAACTGTTCAGTATAAGCCCGGCCAAAAAAGCGCCTATTATAGGTTCGAGTCCCGCAGGATGAGCCAGATACGCACAGGTAAAAACTGCTGCTATAACGCCGGTATAAGCAATTATCCCATCTGAGGCTATATTCCTGAAAAACCAGCGTGCCAGCCTGGGGAGAATCAGAATAACAGCAAGGGCGTATATGATCATGCCGACGCTCATACGACCCCAGAACAGGGCGCTGGCATCTCCCCTATGTGATGCAGCGATGACGGCAAGAAAAAGGAGCGCGATGGTGTCTGTTATCAGCGTCCCGCCGATGGTTGTGGTAACGGCGCGCTGCCGGGACAAACCCATCCGGCTTGCCAGCGGATACGTTATAAGAGTATGAGAAGAAAACATGGTGGAAAGGAGTATCGCCGCAGGCCAGTTGAAGCCCAGAAGATAGTGGCCCAGAAGCGTGCCGAATACCAAAGGCAGACTGAAAGTCAGCCCCCCGAAGATGAGGCTGTGGTGCCGGTGACGTATGAACTGTTCGAGATCAAGCTCCAGGCCCGCCAGAAACATAAGGTAAAGCAGCCCGATAGTGCTGAGCATCTGTATCTCGCCCACACGTTCAAGTATTCTGAGCCCGTGAGGGCCTATTAATATTCCGGCAACAATCAGGCCGATAATACTGGGGAGTTTGATTTTTTCAAAAAGCAGAGGCGCCAGAAGCGCGGTAAGCAGGAGAATGGCAAACACCAAAACGGGGTCGGTTACCGGCAGATCAAACATGATATCTGTTGGCGCTCCTAAAAAAATTAAACAGGTTTTCCTGCGTTCGCCAGAGTAATTTAGCAGAAAAAAGTAAAAAACACAACTGAAAACAAGAAATCTAATTCTTTTTCAAGACGAAGCTCGAAAAAAGAATTTATAAAACGGCACAGTTTAAAAACATAACTTCTTTAAGGGCCTGATTGACGTATGTATCCGTTTCGATATATAATTAAAGTGGATATAAGTATTCATATTACCCGTAGGGGCGAAACATCTTTCGCCCTTTTCAGGCATTCAGAGGAGGTTTTAACGTTTGGGCGAAAGATATTTCGCCCCTACAGACCGGTTTCAAACCTGGTTCAATGAATACACACCTGAACATGGACCCTGGCGAACCGCTCGTGGCAGAGGAACATCCGGTAATTGCCGGGCGGGAAAAAGATATGAGTCAGCCGGGCACATAAAATATGATATTTGACGATTATTACAGCGCCGATTCTTCCCATTTTACACAAAGACACTCCGGCTGGCTTGAAAGTATCGTCGAAACCCTCCGGCCGGCGACGGACGGGCAATGTCTTGACCTGGGCTGCGGCCACGGACGCAACACTTTATACCTCGCACAACAGGGATTTAAGGTTACGGCCGTAGATAATTCCCGGGCCGCGACCGGTTACCTTCGAAAAAAAGGGGGTACCTATGAATAAAT
>PWZK01000216.1 GCA_003567495.1 Candidatus Brocadiaceae bacterium | reverse complement strand
TATCTGGGACACCACCAATCTGAGCCGGGGTTCCAGCGACGGGAAGCAGATAGCCCTGCCGCTGGTGGAGGGCGGAGATTATGATTTTACCGTAGATTGGGGGGACGGGACGCAGTCCCATATCACGTCATGGAACCAGCCTGAAACCGTTCACACCTACAGAAGGGGTGGCGTCTACACGATTGGAATTACAGGAGTGATCAAAGGCTGGGGTTTCGACTGGGAAGGTGACGTGCTGAAGCTGAAGGAAATCAGCCGGTGGGGGGGCTTAAGGCTTGGAAACGAAGGCGGTTATTTTCGGGGAGCCAGGAACCTGGACATCACGGCTTCCGACATTCCGGATTTGAAGGGAACAACGAATATGAGTGGTGCGTTCTCGCAAAGCGGGATATCGAAGGTGCCCGGCATGAATGAGTGGGATGTAAGCAGAGTGACAGATATGTCGGAAATGTTCGCGGGCGCGCACTTTTTCAACCAGGCGATAGGCGATTGGGATGTCGGCAATGTTACGGACATGTCTGCGATGTTTGCCGTTACAGGGGCTTTTGACGGGGAGATAAGCCGATGGGATTCAAGTAATGTGACGAACATGAAGAACATGTTTTTCCGCGCCAGAGCGTTCAACGGAGATATTGGAGACTGGGACGTTTCAAGTGTGGAAAACATGAGAGGAATGTTCTCTCTGACCGCCGGGTTTAGCCGCCACCTCAACGGCTGGGACACTTCCGCTGTAACCGACATGTTCGGGATGTTCGCCGGGGCCGAAGCTTTCAACGGCGCTGTCGGCGCGTGGGACACATCATCGGTGGTGGAGATGGCCGGCATGTTCCGGGACACGGGGACATTCAACAGGTGCTTGAACGATTGGGATGTAAGCAACGTGACGAATATGTCGGAAATGTTCGCCGACGCGCGATTTTTCAACGGCGAGATAGGCGACTGGGACGTCGGCAATGTTACGGACATGAAGAACATGTTTTCTCGCGCCAAAGCGTTCAACGGTGATATAGGGCAATGGGACGTCTCAAATGTGAAAAATATGAGCGGGATGTTCTCGCGAACCCCCGAGTTTAACAGAGCTCTGAACGACTGGGATACCTCCGGGGTAACCGATATGTCCGGGATGTTCGACGGTGCTGAAGTTTTCAACGGCGATATCGGCGCATGGGATACATCATCGGTAACAGACATGTCGGAGATGTTTTTTCATGCGCACGCGTTCGACCGCTCTGTAGGCGACTGGGATACGGGCGGCGTAACGGACATGAGCTCGATGTTTACAAGTGCCTTCTCTTTCAATCAGGATATAAGCGGCTGGAATACCGCCGCGGTGGAGAAAATGGACTACATGTTCTTCCGCGCCCGGTCTTTTAACGGGGATATCGGCCGATGGGACGTATCCGGTGTGAGGGGGATGCGTTCGTTATTTAACAATGCCGCCGCTTTCGACCGGGATATAGGCAAGTGGGATACGGGCAGCGTTACGGATATGGGGTCCATGTTTGCAAATGCATCTTCTTTCAATCAGGATATAAGCGGCTGGGATACCGCCGCGGTGGAAAAAATGGACAATATGTTCTTCCGCGCCCTGTCTTTTAACCGGGAGATAGGCCGATGGGACGTGTCAGCCGTGACCGACATGCGCTGGATGTTCAGCGAGGCCGTTTCCTTCGACCGGGATTTGGGCGGTTGGGATGTCGGGAAGGTGCAGTGCATGTACGGAATGTTTGAAGGCGTGACACTTTCAACTGAAAATTATGACAGCCTGTTGATCGGCTGGGCGGGGTTGCCAGCTTTGCAAAAAGATGTTGATTTTCATGCGGGCGGTTCCATGTATAAAGACGGAGCCAAAGCCAGGAGCATTCTTGTCAATGATTATCTGTGGGAGCTGAGAGACGGAGGAAGAAATGATAGATAGAAAAATAGGTTTTGTGGGTGCAGGCACGATGGCCCGAAGCCTTGTTAAAGGAATGATTGATGCAGGAGTCGCGCGGGAAGAGTGTATTTATGCCGGCGATCCGTCAAAAGAGAGCAGGGAGGCTATGCGGGCTTTTATCGGTGATAACGTGGGCTCAGACAACAAAGAGGTGCTGAAGAAATGCGAGATCATCATTCTGGCCGTTAAACCCGGGGTTCTCCCCGCTGTGGCCGCCGAAGCCGCACCCGGGATAAAGGAGCACCACCTGTTAATCTCTAAAGCGCCCGGCATAACACTGAATTGGCTGGGCGAAGCTATGCCTGCATCCGGAATAATCAGAGCGATGCCGAATACGCCGGCTACGGTAGGTGAGGGCGCGACCGCTTTTTGCAGCAGCGACGGCTGCAGTGAAACTGACATAGCTTCGGCACGTGAAATTTTTTCGTCCGTAGGCCTCTGCATCGAAGTGAGGGAAGAGATGATGGATGCCGTTACCGGCCTGAGCGGCAGCGGCCCGGCATATGCTTTTATGGCTATACAGGCTCTGAGCGACGGCGGCGTGAAAATGGGGCTTTCACGCGTCGATGCCACCGAGCTGGCCGCCCAAACCTTGCTCGGAGCGGCCCGGCTCGTTCTTTCCACAAAAGAACATCCGGAAAAACTCAAGGATAACGTAACTACCCCCGGAGGCACAACTATTGAAGGTGTGCATGCGCTGGAACGCGGTGCGTTTCGCAGCGCCCTGATCGGCGCCGTAGAGGCCGCTGCAAGAAAGAGCAGAGAGTCGGGAAGAGAAAAATAATTTTCGCGCAGTGTCGGCTTTGTCCATAAGCAGGTTAGCCCGCATATTCTTCAATCCGGCGTAATGTCCGGGTAAATACTATGAAAACACAACTTACAGAGGCGAGGAGAGGTAATCTGACCGAGCAGGCACTGGAAGTGTCGCGTTCGGAGCGCATGCCGCCCGCCATGCTGATTAAAGCCATATCGGATGGAAAAATTGTAATCCCGGTGAATAAAAAACGTCGCGGCGCCTTTAAGGCCGTCGGGATCGGTGGCGGACTGCGCACAAAAGTCAACGCGAACATAGGCTCTTCACCCCAACGCAGCGATACAAAAGAGGAGCTGAAAAAACTGAACGTTGCGATAGAGGCCGGTGCGGACGCCGTAATGGACCTTAGCATCGGAGAAGATATAGATGAGAACCGGGTGCAAATTATAGAATCCTGCCCGCGGCCGCTGGGTACTGTCCCCATTTATCAGGCTGCCAGGGAAGCCGGGGACACGGCGGACTTTGGAATAAAAGGTTTCCTGAACGTCCTCAAGCGACAGGCTGAAGATGGTGTGGATTTTGTTACGATTCATTCCGGCATAACGCGAGGTGCTCTGCCGCTTCTGGAAAAACGTCTCATGGGGGTTGTCAGCCGCGGCGGTTCAATGCTGATAAGGTGGATGCGACAGAGCGGTGATGAAAACTTTCTCTATCAACATTACGATGATATACTCTCCATAGCCGCCGAATATGACCTTACGCTGAGTCTCGGAGACGGACTTCGGCCGGGCTGCATAGACGATGCCACCGATGAAGCCCAGCTGCACGAACTCAGAGTGCTGGGCGAGCTGGCCGGGCGCGCTCGCGATGCCGGCGTCCAGGTAATGATAGAAGGCCCCGGACACGTGCCACTGGGACAAATAACGGAAAACGTCAGGCTTGAAAAGGAATACTGCAAAGATGCCCCGTTCTATGTCCTGGGCCCGCTGCCAACCGATATCGCAGCGGGGTACGATCATTTTGCAGGCGCCATAGGCGGTGCGGTAGCCGCGGCGGCCGGCGCCGACTTCCTGTGCTATCTGACCCCGCGCGAACACATCGGCCTGCCGGATGCAGATGACGTCAGGGAAGGGGTGGTGCTGGCCCGTATAGCGGCGCATATCGGCGACATCGAAAAAAACGTGTCCGGTGCGGTCGAAAAGGACCGGAAAATGAGCCTTGCAAGGTCAAAACGCGATTGGAACGAAATGGCAAAATATGTGATCGACCCGCAGCGATACCTGGAACTTATCGGGGGCGAAGAACAAAACGATATATGCTCTATGTGCGGCGAACTCTGTGCGGTTAAAATCTACGGGGAAAGCGGCTGAATTTTTTTCAAGACGGAGCTTGAAAAATTTTAATAAAGGTCAAAAGGGCTTTTTCTCGGAGATCAGAATATGTGAACATACGGGGTTCACTGAGGATTTACATAAATAAGATACTATATCTGTGTTGATCAGCCTGTCTGCAGCAGGCAGGTGGTTCTATTTTCCTCTGTGGCATTCGGGCCAGAGCATTTTATGGAGTTGAATCTGCAGTCTCACCTGCAAGCCCGAGTCCAGTATCCATTCGGCAAGTTGTCGTGCCTTTGAAATAAGGATGTCGGGATTACGGGTCTGTTGCCCTTTTTCCGGCAATATGACGGGCGAAAAAAGCACCGCGCTTTTTTGCGTAAGCTCGTATTTTTCTACGAAGTTGACGGCCCAGCTAAAATCCGTGCTGTCGGCGATGACAAATTTGATATTATCTTTCATCCCAAGGTGGGGGAGGTTGGAGCTAAGAGTGCTTCCGCACTGCCTGCTTGAGGGACATTTTATATCCATAACGCGTATGACCCCACGCGGCAGGACCGATATGTCCCGGCTTCCGTTGGTCTCCACGCTTACGGTGAGCCCCATGGCGAGGAGTTGTTCGGCGAGCCGTGAAGTGCCGGGCTGAAGCAGCGGCTCGCCGCCGGTAATACAAACGGCGCTATCGCCGTGGTCTTTTACGCTGCGCGTTATTTGAGAAATACCTGTCTCTGCGCCGTCTCCTTTTGCGGCGTAACTGGTGTCGCACCAGCGGCAGTCGAGGTTACATCCGGCAAGCCGGATAAACATGCACGGCAGCCCGGCCAGGAGGCTCTCGCCCTGGAGACTGCGAAAAATCTCAATTATTTTCAGAGTGTTTTGTAACACCGGATTCTTTTGCCCGTATAACCCACCCGGACAAGCCGGAAAAGTAGTTGTTTGTTGCTGGTTGCTGTTTGCTGGTGGACAACCAACGATCGGGCAAACGACAGCAGACATATGATCGACTGGGGATGGTTCTCCCAGTCTATAAAAAACGCTTCTGTTGACGCTTCCCATGCATAAAAAAAGCCCCGCATATGTATTGAAACGGGGCCTTCTTTATTTGCGAGCCGCTTCTGCGCAGCCGCTGCAACCTTCCGGGCCGTCCTGGAATGCGTTCTCAAATCCATCCGAAATCGGACGCAAGGGGAAATTTTATTTTTCCGGTGGATACGCAAACTGTGCCGGCCCGTGGAGAGGCTGTTTAGAGGTCTTTCGGTTGCACGGTCTTGCGCCCGTTCGCTTTGGCACGTTCCGCGGCTTTTTTTATGCAACAGTGGACACAATCGTTAATAGCGTCCAGTGTTTCAGATGCACACATCAGACCCTGTTCCTTGATTACGTTCTTGACTTTCGAGCTTACGAGCAATGTTTCCTTAGCCATAGGTAATACCTCCTCATGGTAAAAAGTTTGAAACTAATACGTCTATTTTCCGCACTGCGACCGGTTCCCTTGCGACCGATATGCTAAACACTATCCGATTTGATGCGTTAAGTCAAATGAACGCCGAATAAGGCACTGTGAGCCGCCGATACGCCGGCGCCGAATTCAAAATCATAGCCCAGTTCTTTCAGTGCACGTTCCACGGCCGATATACACACAAGCAGGTCTTCTTTGCAGACATACCCCATGTGGCCGATCCGGAAAATTTTTCCTTTCAGGTGACCCTGCCCGCCGGCTATCGTAACCCCGTATTCGTCGCGCATTTTCTTTGTAAGTTTACCGGTATCTATGCCGTCAGGTGCATGTACGGACGTCACTCCGTTGACGGGATTATCCGCAACGAGATTCAGCCCTATAGCTTTCATAGCGGCCCGTGAGGCCTCAGCAAGCCTGCGGTGTCGTTCGTAAAGATTCTCAAGCCCTTCTTCACGCATCATTTCAAGCGCCTTGCGCAGCGCGCGAATCAGGGATACCGGCCCCGTGTAAGGGGTCTGATAATCGCTCCAGTTCTTCTTCATGGCCCTCATGTCGAGGTAATAGCGCGGGGACGAAGACGACTGTATGGCTTCCCAGGCGCGCTCTGAAGCCGCGATAAAGGACAGTCCGGGGGGCACCATGCAGCCCTTCTGAGAGCCGCTGACAATTATATCGACTCCCCATTTGTCCATCTCCACTCTGTGAACGCCTACGCTCGTTATACCGTCGACTATCAGCAAGGTGCCGGATTTACGTGTCAGGCCGGCAATAGCTTCAACATCGGTCAGCGCTCCGGTTGATGTTTCGCTGTGGGTTATGCACAGAATCTTCGCATCTGGGTGCTGGCTGAGCAATTCCGCGGCGCGTTCGGGCGAAAAGGACCGCCCCCATTCGAGGTCTTCATCGACGACGTTGCACCGGTAGGCAGAGGCGATCTCGGACCACCTTTCCCCGAATTTCCCGCCGCGCACGCATATCGCCTTATCGCCCGGGCTGCATGTATTGGCCACGGCGGCTTCCATAGATGCGGTGCCCGTGCCGGTTACGATATATACGTCCCTATCAGTGCCGAAAAGCTCCCTGAGACCCTCACCCACTTCTTTGAGTATTTCGGAGAACTGCGGCGTGCGGTGATGGATAATCGGTTCCGCCTCGGCGAGCATAACTTCCGCCGGCACCATGGTGGGGCCGGGTGTAAACATGTAATTTTTTTTCATTTTACCCTTTTCTCCTCCGCCCTAATTTACCATTAATAGATACTGAGTCTCCGGAAACCCGAAAAGCATTACTCCCGCTTACGAGGTTATCTCATATTGTCCCCGACCGGAATATGCCGAATGCAAGCCATATGCCGAGGATGAATCCAAATCCGTATCCAATCAGACCGAGCGCGCTCACGTCCCATCCCAGTATCGTCATTGCCGGGCCGATCTCGGCGGTGAGTATTGTCGTGGATGATATCAGTATGGCGGCCAGCATTATACTCAGCGCAAGTCTGTTGCCGGTGCGGTCAAGATCCAGAAGGTACCTTTCAAGACCCCGGTGATCGACGGCGAACTCCATGGCTCCGTTCTTGAGCTTTCCAATAATCTGCCTGAGGTCACGCGGCATTGTCTGCAGCAGCATGGAAAATTCATAAGCGTATTGCGTCAACCTTTTCGATGCATTGCCCGGCGAGAGTTTTTTTCTTACAAGGCCGCGGGCGTAAGGCGCCGCCACCTCCGCCGTGTTTATGCCGGGCGAGAGCTGTTTCACGATACCGCTTATCGTAACTATCGATTTGCCCAACAATACGAAGTTTCGCGGCATTCTTCCGTGGTGTTTTCGAACTATGCGCATCACATCCTGGAATGCCTGCTGAAGGTCAATACTTTCAAACGGCACGTGGTAGTGACGTTCGAGCAGCATGGCGGTTTCGGTTATAAAGTCGTCTTCATCAAGATCCGGCGGGAATGCGCCGGTCTCCGCCAGGACCTGAGCCGCCATTTCGAACTGCTGCCTTCCCAGCGCGATAAAAAACGCCCCGAGCCGGCTTTGCAGCAAGTCGCCCACACGGCCGGAAAGCCCGAAATCTATAAGTGCAATGCGATTGTCTTCCAACAAAAGCATATTGCCGGTATGCGGGTCTCCGTGGAAAAAACCCAGCTCGAAGTACTGTCTGAAGAACCTGTCAAGGATTACCATGGCGACCTTGCGTTTAAGCTCGGGAATGTCTTCGGATTCACTTTTTTCGGCAAACTCGGTCAGGAAAATGCCGTCCACCCACTGCATGGTAAGCATGGCCGGAGAGCAGAGGTCCCAGTGAACCTCCGGCACCACCAGGCTTCTGTCGTCTTTAAAAGCGGCGTGGAATTTATGCGTGTCGGCGGCTTCGGAGAGAAGGTTCATCTCGCGTCTGACTCCTTCCGCGAATTCCTCCACCAGCATCGGGACGCGAAAAGGCTTGAATTCTTCGAGCCTGTCGGCCCGGGCGGCAAGGTAGTCCATGATCGCGATATCGTCCTCGATCGTCCGCTCGATCTCCGGGCGTCGCACTTTTATTACTACCTCCCGCCCGTCCTTAAGCAGCGCCCCGTGGACCTGTGCTATAGAGCCGCTTGCAAGGGGTTTATCGCTGAACTCGTCAAAGAATGTTTCTATCGTGCCGCCGAGTTCCCGCTCCAGGATGGCTCTGGCCTTTTCGGCTGGAAACGGTGAGACGTGGTGGCATATCCTCTGAAGTTCTTCTGCGTATTCGGGCGGCAAAAGATCAGGGCGGGTCGACAGCATCTGGCCGAACTTAACGGCCGTGGGGCCGAGCTTCTCCAGCACGTTTGCGAACCTTCTGGGAAGGTCGGGGGGGTTCTCGGTGCTGGTTCTTTTCCTCTTTATACGCGCCCAGGCAGGAAGATAGTGGCCCATACCCAGCCTCGCTACCAGGTATTCCAGTCCTTCCGAGGCCAGCACCCGGGCGATTGTCGCAATGCGTCGGGTGCGACGCGGCGCGTGCAGTATTTCGCTGATCTTTACCATACGTCGTGCTTTCTCATGGTGCGTAATATCAAAAATTTATTGGCCAGGCATGCTGACCGTATCGAGAAAAAATGTGCGCCATGCAAAACCTGCACTTGATATGATATGTTTTTCCAACGCTTAAGTCAAATGAGGGTAAAACTTTTTTACACTACGCAACGGCGATAATAATGGGATTATTCAGCCCTATGTTCACATATCCTGATCTCCGAGAAAAAGTCATGAGACTTTTTTTGCGCGCCTCATCTACCCTATGGCTTCGCTTCGGCCCCATTCGGTGCCTGCGCTCCGCCATAGGCTATAACATATCGCGCTTCCAGCGCTTGACTGGGTCGTTTTTTCGTTATTGGATGTTGGGTGTTGGATATTGTATATTCATTCTTTTTCGCACACTAACAATTTGTTGTTAGTGTCAGCATATTAAGCGCCTGATTCATATCAGCTTATAACATGTCGCCCGGGGCCGACATGGTCGCAAAACAAGTAGTCCTCCTGCGGCTTCGATTCCACTGCATCTCCATTGACGAGCAGCGTATCGGCGCCGGAGTCCCTCCGAGGGGTGCCGACTTTTGCCGTCATGCCTGTGGGAATTGTCACCTCCAGGGCGAAAGTGGAGCCGGGGTTGTTCTGAAACGCTACGGTTACAGGTCCCAACGGGGTCGGAACCCTGCCTGTGGCAAATTGCAGCGGCCCGGGCCGGGGCTGAATGATGGTTTTAACAAAGCCGGGTTCCACAGGACGAACTCCCAGCAGGTAGCGTCCCACTATGTTAGCCGGAGCCGCGCCCCAGGCGTGATTCCAGTCGAGATTGTTCTTATATTTTACGTCCCAGGCTTCCATGGTCATAGTCGACCCGGCCCGGAGCATGTTCCACCAGCTGCGATCATGTGTGGCCGTCATCAGTTCAAAGGCGTAGTGATCTTCTCCGCTGCTATAGAGCGCTTCGAGAAGGTGCTGCGCGCCGTAGACACTGCAGGCCATGCCCCGGGATTTAATGAAGTCGATCACCGACGGTTTGCGTTCTGCCGGCACCAGGTCAAAGGCGAGCATAAACATATTGCTGTGAAGCGAGGAGTGGGTCGAGCCCTCGCCGTCGATGTAAGCGCCCCGGGAGTTGTCGAAAAGAATATCGTTGATTCGCGCGACGACCCGCCGGGCGCGCCCGGCGAAATATTTCCGGTCGCCGTTGCGGCCGAGCATCCCGGCAACCTTCGCCATCAACCCCAGGGTATGGCAGTGAAAAGCATTGGTCACCGTGTTGATAGGGAGCATCTCGTGATTGTCGCGCTCCCCGGTGCCGCCGTTGGTGAAAGATCCAGGGGGCCAGTCGAGCACATCCCGTATGTCGCGTTTGATCAGGCCACTCCTGAAATGCGGTTCGATTCGGGCCTCTATCTCCGGCGTGCGCAGCTTGGGGTCGACGCTGATCAGCCCGTCGGGCCGGGCAAAATCAATGAGGGTCTTGACGCACAGCTCGTCGTAGAACGCGGCAAGCGAAGCGGTTTCGCCGGAGTAGAGTGCGTCTATCCAGGCCATCATAACCGAGTGCATGTGCCACTCGGTGCACCATGTGGGGTTCTGGAGCATGTACTCGTGTGAATAGCGGGCGAAATCATATTCGTGGTCCATGCAATAGTGACCGAGCTGATTGATGTAGGCGTCGCCCTCATAGGGGATACGTTCACGATCACCGTCCACATAGACGCCGCAAAAGGTGGTTGCCTTGATGGTATGCTTACACAATTCCCAAATTTGATTGAGCACGGGACTGGAGCAGTCGAAAGCTGCGGCGCTGTCATCGAACGGGTAGTGAACAAAAACCTGGCGGATGGAATCGCGGTCAACGGCTGCGCCGGCCTCGATTTCCGCATATCGGAAGGGCATGACCTCGCCGATAGCCTCGGGCATAAGGATGGCGCACGGCCCGGTGTTGCGTTTATCGGCGGGGATATTGAGGCGACAGGGCCCGTCCGTGGGTTCTACGGCCTGCTCGATGCGGCGATAGCGAATCGTAGCGCCCGGATCGCGGTCGATCCGCCCCGCATCATCGAGTTTTTCACCGAGATGCACCACCACCAATTTGGTTTTCGGGCCGGGCGTGAATATCAGGGTACCAAACACGGCGCTGCCAAAATCAACAAAAAGGGTGTCCCTGTCCACGATCCGGGTATGCCGGGGTGGCATCAGGGTTTCCTGCAGGTCTTTCAGCTCGGTGGTTGAGTTCATGTCAAGGCATCCCTTCTGCACGTTTTGCTAACTGAATTGCCAGGCCCCAGGGGTCGCGCAACATGGCCAATTCGTCCCCGTTAGAAACTGTTTCCGGCCCGGTTACCAGACTGGCGCCGGCGTCGATAAGGCGGCCTGCGGTCCCCGGCACGTCTTCACATACAAACGCGAGATGCATCAGCAAGGGGTCCATCGATGCGTAATCAGGCACGTCAACTTTAGGATTGTAATAGATTTCCAACATAACCTGGTTACTTTCGTCGGCGATAAAACGCACTTGCACCGGCTTGTCGCCGCTGCGTTTAATACAAAATCCCAGGTGCTTGCAGTACCACTCGGCCACTTTCACCGGCTCTCTGACCTGGCAGGCAAAGTGTTCAATTTTCATCGTTGCGCCTCGAATTATTCATGGTTAAGTTTTCACAACAGCCATATCCCGCATATTTCATAAACCAACGACAGAAATTAATATAAACAACTGTTACGTTTAACCTTACAAGAACATTTTACAGCTTTTGAAAATTACACCCTGTCTTTTAGCCTCAAAAAAGGCGGTTTACCTGCCTGCAGCAGGCAGACCCTGCGGGCGCATTCTCAGCAGTGCATATGCGCGAAAGGCTGCACTTCGCGTATAAGAATACAGCCTGTCTGCGTGCGGACACGCACAGGCAGGCGGCGTTTGCCTTTCGCGCATATGCACCGCTGAGAACGCGTGAAATAAGCGGGATATGAAACGCGCCCGAATCTCTTGAATATTTTGCATTGATACTTGAACAGCGTTTGCCGTAAAATGCGTTCAACACTGCGATGGATCGGTTTCTCGAGACTTTATCGTATCATATTAGCGTTTTAATCTCAAATAAATGGCATGTCAGAGATCCAGCCTTCTTACAAGCGATTTTTATGGGGTAAAAATCGCCTGTAAGGCCTTTTTTGAAGGCTTTTTTATGGACAACGACTTGACAAGCATATATCGTGGTCCGACCCCAATGTCAAATGTAAAACGTTACAGCGCAAATTCCTCATAATTGATAAATGTATCAAAATCGGGTAAAATCGGGTACCATAAGCAGAAAGTGTTCTACATTGGCCAAAACTTCCATATGATCTCCCGGCAACGGTGGCGCAGGCGGGCAAGATGCCAGCGTTCCCGGGATACGGGTAACGACAGTGCAGGAAACGCGTGAAATAAGCGAAATAAGCCCCCTCTCGGCAAATGAACGAAAAAGATATAATAGATTACGTGCGAACTCTCACGCGGGCCTGCCATTCGGAGGTGATAGATATCGGCCCGGGGGACGATGCGGCCGGCGTGCTGCTCCAGGACGGCGGCGTCGCAATACTGTCCACCGACATGCTTATAGAGGGAGTTCACTTCAAACCCGGTGCGCCTCCGGATAAAGTCGGCGCCAAGGCTATAGGCAGGGCGCTGAGCGACCTGGCGGCCATGGCTTCAAAGCCCGCGTGCAGCCTCGCCGCCGTCAGCCTGCCCTCAAGCAGCACCGATAGCTACATAAAAGCTCTGTACAGGGGCATGCAGGAGGAGGCAGAAAGGCTGGGGGCGCCCCTGGCGGGTGGCGATACCGGATCGGGCACCGCCGAGCTTATAATAACGGTGACTGTTGTTGGGACATGCGGCCCGCGCGGGACGGTGCGCCGCAGTGGTGCGCGCCCCGGCGACAGCATATGCGTTACGGGTGCGCTGGGGGGGGCGCTGCGCGGACGCCACATGACGCCTGAGCCACGCATATGCGAAGCGCTCGAGCTTGCCGAAAATTATGACCTGCATTCCATGATTGATATCAGCGACGGGCTTAGCACCGATCTGCTGCACATAGCACAAGAAAGCGGCGTGGGCGTATCAATTAACGCCTGCGCTATACCCATCCATCAGGATGCGTCAGCAATTGCACAACATGAGGGGAGCGGAACCGAAGGCGCCGTGCTGCATGCCTTGAGCGACGGAGAAGACTACGAGCTGTTGTTTACTCTGCCTCCCATGCAGGCCGAAAAACTCGCATCCGGTGGACTTTCGGGGGTAAATGTTAGTATAATCGGCAGTATCAGAAAATGCCGGGCAAAAACCATTACCTGGCCGGATGCAACCGAAACAACTTTAAAGGATACGGGATGGCACCACCTAAAAAACAAGTAGTCGGTCCCCTGCACCTGCGCACGCGCTCGCCCGAAGAAACCGTAGAACTGGCGGCGGCGTTTGGGCGCCTGTGCCGGGCCGGGGATGTTGTTTGTCTGCAGGGGACGCTGGGCGCCGGGAAAACGCACTTCACCAAAGGCATGGCAGAGGGACTCGGCGTTGAGAATACCGAAAATGTAACCAGCCCGACATTCGTTCTGCTAAAAAAATACCGGGGCGACAAATTAACTCTGAATCATTTTGACGCCTACCGCCTGCATGGTGCGAGTGAAATGCAGGATATCGGCTGCGAGGAGATCTTTTCCGGCGGCGGTGTAAGCGTCGTTGAATGGGCCGACAGAGTCGTTGAATGCCTGCCGGAAGAACATTTTCTCGTCACCATCAGAATAATCGGCACGGATGTCAGAGATATACTGCTGGGCACATCTGGAACCGGACTGGCCGATAGAATTGAAGAAATAACAGAAACCCTGCAGCCATGGAGCGCCGGGGATAATGCGTAGGTGCTTAATGTAGTCAATCTAACATTTTTTTGTCGCTTTGGGCATTTTTTATTTTCAGGTTGGTAGGGGTATGGGATTGAATTCAAAATCTGGAATTAAGAATGAGGAATTAGGAATCAACGACAACAACAAAGACAACGACAGAGAGTTGCGTAGCAGATTTTGTCGTCAGGCCCGAAGGGACGATATAAACGATCGCGGACAATGGCGCCATGAAAAATGTAATTGGACCATGCGCGAGGCTTGATATTATACCGCACTTTCAGTGCTCGATTGTGGCGTGCGGCGTGTCCTGTGACTCTGCTTCAGTCCTGTCGGACTTTCGCGCTGTCACAGGCTTTAGCATGCCGCGCCGTTGGCGCTGAAAGAAGTTGCGTTTCTATTTATTGAATTTTGGTGTTGTAATTTTAAAGTTATTTGGAGCTTGGGATTTTGAATTTGTAATTTTCTCTGCGTATGCATAGTCCTGCGCCGAAGGCGCCCTTTTTTCAGGCAAAGTCTCTGAAAATGCGCAGTGTCCGATTTATAGACATCTTGTTTTATTGGCAAAAAGATGGTAATTATCAAAAGAAGTGCCCGGGTAGGTAGAACATGCAATCTGTGGTTTTGCTTCATGCCGGCGATTTTTATGCTTTTTGTGCTCACCGGTTGCGGTTCGGTGCAGGTAAGGAGCGGGGGGTGCAGCGGTTCAGCTCGTCTCACCGATGGCATGAAAAAGGGGGGCAGCGCTGTGGTATTGGTGGACGGCATGATCGATGACACATCGCTGGCGACAAGATATTTCTGGGGCATAATGCACGTAAGAAGGCCGGAGAGAACATTTGCGGAGCTGTTCTCACATTCAGCCGCCAAAGAAATCGGGCTTGAAATATCGCTCCTGGAAAATGCGGAACAAAAGACAGGCGGCCCCGACCCTGCTGCCGAAGAAAAGTTTGAAAAACATTTCCGGGAAGCGAAGGAACAGGGGCACGATTTTATATTTAAGGTGAACATCTCTTCATGGCATCAGAATTATATACTTTTTTTCCAATGGGCGAGAATAGATTTCGAAATGCACTGTTACAGCCTGCACTCCGGGGATGTGGTATGGGGCGCGGAAACAAAAAAGAGGCGATGGTATGTCACCGACCGGGAATTGCTGGCCGGAGTCCTGAGCAAAATTCTTTCTTCGACCAGGGATAAAGGGCCTAATTCTTTTTCAAGACTCCGCTTGAAAAAGAATTAATACAACGACAACGACAACCGACATTGTTTTTTAGTACATCGACAATTTGTTGTTGATGTCAGGACATTAACCTGCTTTTCTCACAAGCCTCCAGTGGTGCAGATGCGAAGAAAGCAAGCGCTGCTGTATTCGAATACTGCAAGCGCGGCTTTCTGAAGCAGATGTGC
>PWZK01000154.1 GCA_003567495.1 Candidatus Brocadiaceae bacterium | reverse complement strand
GCAGAACGAGGAGCCGGGAGGCGGTACAGACAATCCAGGACAGGGCGCAGGAGCTTGAAAGGGCTGCGGAGGGCGATATAAAGGACGAAGATTCGATTCGGAGGCTGAACAGGCGCGCGGAAGAACTTGAGCGATTTCTGACCGTTATGCGCGTCGATCTCCACGAGTATTATACTCAGGTCGATACAGAGGAGCGTTTTTATGAAAATCCCGCCACATATGATGAGTTTCCGGGCGCTTTCAGGCGTCTGTACGAAGAACGAATTGAAGAGCTTGGTGATCGGTTCCGCGGCAGCGTTCTGAGAGCTCCTTCCACCTTTTTGGTAACAAGGAGTCCGGGCGATTACATAGATCCGGAGGAGGCGCTCGAGATTGAGAGAGAATATTGGATTCAAAAGGGGGTTCTTGAGGTTATTATCCGGCAAAATGAAGGCTTCATGAGGGTGCCGGTCGTCAACAGCGTTTCCATAGAATCTCCGGAAAGCAGTGGTGTTGTAGCAACGAGAGAGATTCACAACGAGCAGGATATTTTCGACCTCTGGCCCTTCAGTATTGATGTTACCATGCAGTTTGATTACCTGCCTGGTTTTCTCGAAGGTTTTGCAAGGAGCCCGTATCGCACGGAGGTTTTTTCCCTGGATGAGATCGGAAGGGAGTCTGTTTCCGGTCTGGTATGGAGAGATGTGGATGCTCGCCGATTGGTTAATTTCGTGGAGGAGAGCGTGGAAGCAGGCGATCTGCATGCTGCGAAGAAGGAGATAATGCTTTTAAAATCCACAGCCAGCCTCTCAGACGCCGATCTTCGAGCGCTTGAGCCTGCGGAAAACAGGGTAAACGAGGCGCTTGGCGAGGATCTGGAAGATGTCCGGGAGCAAATTGCGGTGGAGCTGGAAGACATGGGGGAGCAAAGGATGCTGGAGAGGATGGCGGAATGGACGGATGAGGTGGATTTGCCCGATGAAATGGTCGGGGTGCGGATTCGGGGCTATTTGCCGGAGTATAGGCGACCTTACGAAAGAGAGCTTCTGTCGGTACTGGATGATGCCGACAGGGCTGTAGAGGAACTCAATTTTGAAAGAGCGGAGCGGCTTTTGAATGAAGTAAGAGGTAAGGAACTTTACAAAGTGTCGGCCCGCTTGCAGGAGAAAGCGGCGGAAATTTCGGAGACGATGGATGAACTTCTCAGTGATACGGAAGATACGACGCAGTAGCCCGTATGGTGATCTTTACGTAAGTCATGAGTGAATACTCCAGTTGGAAAAAACTCGCGAATTGGGTGAAATGTCATTATGATGGTGAAACTGAAAGGTTTCTTTTTGCGTTATGTCGATAAAATTTTCTGCGGCGCCGTCGCGTTGTTTTTTATCGGCGCGTTGGTGCATGTGATCCTTCTTAACATGGCCGGTGATATGGATCGCATGCTTGCCGAGATGGCAAGCCATAAGGAGACTGTCAGGAGAGGCCTTGCAGACGTTGAGGACATCGAGATCGAAGTGGATGAATCGGCATATCGGGAAAAGTGGGCCAGGTGGGCAGCGGCACCAGAAATGGATGTAGAGCTGCAGGACGTGTTCTGGCCCGTCATCCCGCAGGATTATCCGGAGCAGGTTGTTGGTACGGACAGGGAGCATTATTTGAACTTTGAAGCCCCGATCGATCCAAGGTCGATAAGCGTTGCAGTGATCGAGGGCGACGACGTATTGTCGGAAGATGAAGATGGTGAGGTTTTCCGGCATCCCGCAGATGGGGATTTCTCCAAAGTGTTGATACATTTAGGCCCCGGCGAAGGGAAGGTGCGTATAACTGCAACCGTGGGCGGCAGGCCGCATATAAAGGAACTGACCACGGACAGTTCTATCCGCAGGCAGCCGGCCCCGCCCCTTGCGCTTGATTTTGACGGCGATTTCGGTCAGGGGCGCCACGTAGTGGAGCTCTATTTTGAGTCTGATCCCGTGAACAAAGAGGGCGTTATCGTAAAAGAATACAGAATTTATCGAAAGCGGGCGCGGAACCTGTTGGCTGAATACGAGCGGATAGGTACCATAGAGGTAGATTTCACAGAGTTGAGTGAAGATGGCAGGGAGAAGTTCGAAGAGGAGGATTTTTCTTCTCCGGAAGAGGACGCACCAAACGAAGAATTGTCCGAAGAAGAGGACTTTTCTTCAACGGAGGTGGAATACGACACAGATGCAGAACTGCTCGAAGATGGAACCGTTCGCTATACCTGGCATGATGATAATGTTAATCCCGACGAAATATTTCTTTATAAAGTCACCACGGCCGGGTGGCAGTCGCAACCGGAGGAGAGTGAATATTCAGAGATGCTGAGGGTAAGAACGCCGCCCGTTGTGGATTTTTTCTTCGACAGGCGAGTTGGCAGAGACGATGAATTGAGTTTCGGGGTGGCTTTGGAGATTGACGGAGAGTTTGACCGCACAAATATAACTCACTTTGTGGGCGATATGATCGGCAAGCCTGTATATGACGACCTCGGGCTTGCTTTTTTTGACACAGAGAGCATCCTTCTGGATTTTCAACGTGAAGCTTTGCGCAGAAGACCTTCATATGAAAAGGGCAGAGTCGTATATATTGATAAGTGGGGCGACATAGCGGCCCGGTGGAGGAGACATTGGGGGACAGGAAAGGATAGGAGGTCCGATCCGTGGTGATCTTTGACTTAAATATTCTTTTTTGCGATAATGCTATCGCTTGTAAGTAAGTGTTCAGTGAGCCACGTTGGTTTATTACATGGTTGCCTTTTGTAGCGCAGGCGTCCCGCCTGCATCATACGGGAGGCCGGGGCGCTACACAAAAACGAATGCAGGCGAGGACGCCTGCGCTACTTTTAACGTGGTTTACTGAATATATACGCTTGTAAGGCCTCAGTGAACCGCCTGCCTTCTGCAGGCAGGCGGTTCGTAGTTGAAAGAAGAAGAACCACAGATAAACACGTTTTTAAAAAGTCTGCCGAGGTAACATAATGAAACATTCCAGTCGCCGCGTTTGCAGGTATGTCTTCGGGGTTTTGCCGGCTTTGTTGTTGTCTTTCGCCCTGGCGTACTTTGTCACGACCGAAGGTCGGGAGGTTTTTTCCCCCGCGGGTCTGACCGCGTATGGCGGTGAAGAAGCCGAGCGTGATACGCAAGATTTCGAAGAGGCGGTTCTTTTGCTTGAAAACGCCGTGGAGCGGGCCGCTGAGGGCGATTTTGACGGCGCTGAAGAGTTGGTGGACATCGTCCGGGCCTATGCTGAAGACTACGAGGATGAGGAACTTTTTGCACTTATACGAGCAGCTGAGAGCAACATAGCGTCTTCGGCCGAGAGTTTTGCCGCCGCACGCGAGGAGGTTGACGCGCACCTGTCCGATGCCGTGGATGCTCTAAAGGAGGATGAGTTTGACCGTGCGAGGGAGCTTATCGGGCGCGTTGAGGACACAGCGATATATGCTCACGTTCCTG
>PWZK01000077.1 GCA_003567495.1 Candidatus Brocadiaceae bacterium | reverse complement strand
CCGTAGGCCAGCACCTTGTTGGCCCCGGCGCCCAGGTATTTGATCACAGAGTCCTGCCTTATAAAGACCGCGAGGGCGCCGGCTATGAAAAACGCAGGAATAAGGCACAGTATCACGTGCTCCCTGGCGTAATAACGGGTCAGGTGCATCGCCTCACGCAGGGCGCTCTGCAGCCTTTCGCTCTCCACCGGAAGGTAGAAAAATGCGGCAAAGACCGCCGCAATGAGCACAAGTTTTTTCCACTCAGCTTTCAAATTCACACTGATGCTCGTAAATACAATCGAATATTTTCAGCACGCACGGCGCCTTGAGCCGGTAATAGATTTTTACTCCGTCTCTTCGGGAATCAACAATGCCAGTATCCCTGAGAAGCGAAAGATGCCTGGATACTGTCGAGATATCCGCCCCTACCATCTCCACCAGTTCACAAACGCACCTCTCGCCCAGCGCAAGCTCCTGAACCATCATAAGCCGGCTGGGATGCGCGAGGGCTTTCATGACCCGCGCCTTCTCCCTGAACTCCTTCACGTTTGTTTTTTGCATGGCACTCTCCATATTTGGCTATTACACCAAATATATGGTCCGCTGTCAAATTATCGAACAGGTTAACAGGTTACAAGGACTCCCTCGATTTATAAACATTGCAGCGAGGACACTGGCGTTCCTGGCCCCCCGGAGCATTTCTTTTCGCTTCCCCCCTTTCGATCGTTTCGCTTGCGCAACGGGCGCCGGATAGCATACAATTATCATAAGAATTACAATGCATACACACGTTTTCACTCAACTCAGGTGCTCTATCCGACATGAACTTCATCTACTTCAATCCCGACGAGTTGCGTGCCGATGTGCTCGGCTGCTATGGCCATGAGCTGGCCGAAACCCCTAATTTTGATCGCCTCGCTGCTTCGGGCACCCGGTTCGATCAGTGCCACGTGCAGCATACTGTATGCTCCCCATCGCGGTGCAGTTTTCTGACCGGACGCTATCCGCATAACCACGGACACAGGACTTTGTGGAACCTGCTTAAGCCTAATGAACCCAACACGTTCAAAGCCCTTAAGAAGGCCGGGTATGAGGTGCACTGGATGGGGAAAAACGACGCATTAGCACCTGAAACTGCCAGGGAATCCATCACTAAAATTCACGATATCCAGAGCGCCGGCATCCACTGCGAGCCGATCTATCGCGAGGGGGAGCCCGGGTTTTACAGCTTTCTGCTCGGCCCGATGTCCGGCGAACACAAGGACGAAGCAATTATTAATCGGGCGGTAGAGTTTCTGAAAAACAGGCGGCCTGGCGATCCGCCTTTTATGCTTTTCCTGGCCACATCACTCCCACATCCCGTTTATACTGTGCCTCAACCGTTCTATGATATGTATTCACCCGAAGATCTCCCGCCTCTAAGGCCGTCTGAACTGCCAGGAAAGCCAGCTTTTTTCGATGAAATCCGGCGTTATCGCGAACTTGAGAAACTGAACGAAAAGACATTTCGGAAGATAAGGGCCGTTTACCTCGGAATGGTCAGCTATGTGGACCACCTGCTGGGGAAACTGCTCGATGCTTTGGAAAAAACCGGACTTGCAGAGGGAACAACCCTGTTTGCGTTCAGCGACCATGGCGACTGGGCGGGCGATTACGGACTCGTAGAAAAATGGCCCAGCGGGCTGGACGACTGCCTGACGCGCGTTCCGGCCATCATACGCTCTCCCGGCATGATGGAGGGCCACGTGGTTAAAGAGCCGGTCGAGTGCTTTGACATAATGCCGACCACTCTGCAGCTGGCGGGTATTAAGCCAGAGCACACCCATTTTGCCCGCAGCATGATGCCGCAGCTCAGGGGAGAATCGGGTGATCCGGGCCGTGCCGTCTTCGCCGAGGGAGGATACGATTTACATGAGCCGCATTGTTTCGAGGGCGGACAGAACGACAGAATCCTCTCAAATAAAAATGGAATATATTACCCCAAAGCTCTCCAGCAACAGGAAAAACCGGAAACTGTCTGCCGCTCTGCGATGCTGCGCACGCGCTACTGGAAGCTTATACGGCGCACAAACGGCGAACATGAGCTCTACCACCTGGAAGAGGACCCGCACGAATGCCGCAATCTTTACGGTAACGCGGAGAACACCCAGGTAACGGCAGAACTGCACCAGCGCTTGCTTGACTGGTACATCCGCACGTCCGATACGGTGCCGGTTGACCAGGACCCGCGAGGCTTCGTCGGATGAGAGAATGATCCATGTGTGTCCCCGTGAACCTTTACGGAGAAGTCAAGGCACGTCAACTCGCCGCAGCGGCGCCTGTTCGTGTCCGGATCGGTCAGGCGGGGCGAAAGCACCATGATCGTGGCTTTGCCGAAAACGTCTTCCTTGAATTCGCTGTACTGTGGAAAAGTTGTAAACATAAAATGTCTTGTTATTTAAAAAACAAATCCCAGCAAATAACCGGCAAGCAGGGCTATGGTGAACACGCTCAGCACGAAAGCTGCCAAAAAACGGCGGCGATCATCCCCAACACCACGGTCACAGCCAGATAAACCAGCGCAGTCCCCACACCGAAGAGGCCGATAAGTAAAAGAATAACCTGCATTTTGTTCACCTTTTCTTAAAAAATATTCAAATTCCCGGGCATCTCCTCGACGAAGCGGCGGATCTCGTCGCGCACTTTCCGGTAGCAGTTCAGCTTTTCCTCCTCAGTCTCCGCATCTTCCGCCAGCCGCGGCGGGTCTTCGAAGCCATGATGAAGCACCTTCGTGCAGCCGGGAAAAATCGGGCAGCTCTCATGGGCGTTGTCGCAGACGGTCACCACGCAGTCGAAGACGATGTTGCTGAGTTCATCAACGCGTTTTGAGCGGTGGCCGGAGATATCAACGCCCGCCTCCTCCATTACTTTCACGGCGCAGGGGTTGAGGCCGTGGGTTTTTATGCCGGCCGAATACGGCTCGATCTCCTCTCTCTTCAGCGCACGCGCCCAGCCTTCGGCCATCTGACTGCGGCAGGAATTGCCAGTGCATAAAAACAACATTTTAATTTTGTTGTTTTTCATACCGCTTTCTCCGGGTTTTGCGGGAACCATTTTCTTGTCATCAGACATATTTTTACCAGCAGGAGCATCACCGGCACTTCGATCAGAACGCCCACCACGGTGGCCAGTGCGGCGCCCGACTGCAGGCCGAACAACATCGCGGCGGTGGCCAGGGCGACCTCGAAGTGGTTCGAAGCACCGATCATGGCCGCCGGCGCCGCGTCCTCATAGTCAAGCTTCATCAGCTTGGCAAGTCCGTACCCTATCCAGAATATCAGGTTGGTCTGGATAAACAGCGGTATGGCGATGATCAGTATGGCCTGCGGCGCCCGCATGATCCGGTCGCCCTGGAGCACGAATATGAACGCCAGGGTCACCAGCAGCGCCGCCATGGTGATCGGCGTCAGCAGGTGCAGGAACTTCTCCTCAAACCACTTACGCCCCTTCCTG
>PWZK01000036.1 GCA_003567495.1 Candidatus Brocadiaceae bacterium | reverse complement strand
TTTTTTTGGAAAAAGCTTAGCAAAAAACTCTGTCGTATAAAAAGAAAAGTTTTTTGTCCTATTTGATCAGCTGTCCAACAAAGCAATATGCCCGTAATTGATAAAAAACTTCTGCCGGTCATTGCTGCATGTATGTTTCTGCTCTTGACCGGGTGTGTGCAGCGCAAACTCAGTATCCGTTCCGAACCCGCAGGTGCACCCGTATGGGTGGACGAGGAATACGCAGGCCTTACGCCGGCGGATATCGAATTCACACACTACGGGAACAGGCGCCTGAGAATAGGTCCGATCAGAAACGAAGACGGCGCTACGTTGTACCAAAGCAAAGAGACAATTTACAAAACCGTCCCGCCATTCTACCAGAGATTTCCGCTGGATTTTTTCTTTGAAGTTCTATGGCCGGGCACAATAACAGATAAACATCTCTACGAAACCGATCTTCCTCCCGCCGAGAAACCGGATAGGGCGGATGTCGATAGGCGTATCCGGGAAATTATACAGGAGGGGACCGACTTCAGGGAAAAATCCGGAAAACCGCCTGAAGATTTTTAGTTTTATGTATATGAAATTTACCTCTGAGTGCAAACATGGGAAAAAAAGAAAAATTTGAATGCCCGGATTGCGGGGCCGTTATTGAAAATGATGGGGAGTGCAGGGAGCTCGCTTGCGAGTGCGGGGCGGTGCTTATCAGCGAAGAACAGGAGATTGCCGAGCAATTGCTGGCCGAATCGCTTTCCAGAAAATGGTACTATTCGCGAGATGAAAAGCGATATGGGCCGATCCCATGGAACAGAGTAAAAAAATTTATCGGCGAGCAGAAACTGGGAGCCGACGATCTTATATGGAGCCGCGGTATGGAAAGCTGGGCAAGGGTAAGGAGTTTTCCGGAACTACTCGATTGTTTCCCGGAAGAACAACGCCCCGAGCTCATGGAACCCGAAGGTATGCCTTCCGACAACATCAGCGTGTCCGAGCCTGAGACGTCTGAAAGAAAAGATATAGGTTGCCCTGGGACATTTGTAATACGGGTCTGCGCCGGGCTGCTGGCCGCCATCGGATTTTTCCAAATTTTTGGAATTGCCGCTGTGATTTATGCGGTTTACCGGCACGGTGTCCCGCTGCATCATGCAACGTGGCTGGTATCCGTTCTGATAGCCGGCGCAGTGATATTTACAGGCACCGCTCAGTTGATCAGAATGCTCTGTCATAGCTCTCAACGCATCTGCGAAATAAGTGATAATCTCAAAAAGTTAACCGAAGCAGCCGGTGAAAATGGATAAAACAGCCAGTAACTCAAATGCAGAAACACTGAGCCGACTTGCCGAACTCGACGGTAAAGGATTTTTGTTCCCGCCCGGAGCAGATCCGCAAGCGGTCATCGCCACTGCAGGCGCGACGCTGAAATGGGCGGAAAAAATAAGAGAAGACCTGCGTGAAACCGGCGAAGCCGTGGTTATGGGAGAAAAATTCAGTGCCGGGCAGCTTGTGCCCGATGAGACGCTGCAAACATGTTTGCAGCCGGCGGAGGAGAGATACGGGATCGCTCCGCAATGGGTGCCGGCTTTTTACAGCAACCGATTGTTGCCCTGGTATGTTGGAGGGGCCTGTTTTTACGACAGCGAAGGCAACACCGGACGCGTTTGTTTTATACTTAGGGATAATTTCAGAAACCGCCAAAAATGGCTGTGTTACAATCGAAAAGATATTATCTCACACGAAATATGCCACGTGGCACGAGCAAGGATGGAGCAGAACATTTTTGAGGAACCTCTGGCATACCGTATCTCGGAAAAGCGTCTGCGTCGCGGCCTGGGCCCCATGTTCCGGGGCACGTGGGAAGGGGTTTCGATCCTGGCCGGCTCGCTTATTATTCTGGCGGGCGCCACATCCGCAACGCTCGGGGCGCCGGCACGGATTCAGCACGTCGCAGCCGTGCCTCTTCTCGCCACCGTAGCATTGCTGGGGATAAGAACGGCGAAAGCACAAAGATTGCTTAAAAAAACAATAGAGAACCTCGGCACGCTCTACGGGGAACGCGCCGAAGCCGTAGCGTTCAGATGCACTGACCGCGAGGTAGCCGAGCTTGCGGGAAATGAAGACACGCGGAAACTCCTCCAAAAATACGCCGACAGCGAAAAACACGGCATGCGGTGGGGAATCATAAACCGACTTTTTTGATGCCGCTTTCCAGTAAATCCAGCCCCTCGTGAAGCAGCTCAAGCGAAACGTTCAATGCCGGCAATATTCTCAGCACTCTCCCCTGCGTGCAGTTGATTCTCAGGCGGTTGCGAAGACAATACTCAAAAACTTCCCTGCCATCGGATTCGAGCTCGATCCCGATCATCAAACCTTTCCCTCTTACCTCACGGATCACATCATACTGCCCGGCCATCCGCCTCAGGCGTTCAAAAGCCGCCTTTGATACCTCGCGCCCCCTTTCTATCAGGTTTTCTTTTTCTATAACCTCAAACACCGCAACCGAAGCCGAACAGGCCAGAGGATTGCCGCCGAACGTAGCGGCATGAGTGCCCGGAGCCAGAAAACCGGCGACTTCCGGTTTCGCCGCGACCGCGCCGATGGGGAATCCGCCACCGAGAGCCTTGGCAAGGGCCATTATGTCTGGCTCTATACCGTAATTCTGATATCCGAACCATTCGCCCGTGCGACCCATGCCTGTCTGGACCTCGTCCAGTATCAACAATATTCCCTTTTCGTCACACAAGCTCCTGACCGATTTCACGTATTCCGGATCGGCGACATTTACACCGCCCTCGCCCTGAACAAGCTCCATAAGCACTGCGCACGTGTCGGCCCCGGCAGCGTCTTCGAGAGCGCTTAAATCACCAAACGGCACATGGCGTATCCCCGGCAGAAGCGGAAGATATCCCCTGTGGTATTTCTCCTGGCCGGTGGCCGAAATCGCTCCGAAAGTGCGCCCGTGGAAGGACCCACCCATTGCTATGATCTCAAAACGTCCGTGTTCCTCGCCCCAAAGACGTGCCATTTTCAGAGAAGTCTCTATCGCTTCGGCGCCGGAGTTGCAAAAAAAACTCTTGCCTCCGAAAGATCGGTTGCTTAAGTGTTCGGCCAGGATACCCTGTGGGACGTTATAAAATGAATTGTCAATGTGAATAAGGCGTCCCGCCTGCTTCTGTATCGCAGAAACCACATGCGGATGGCAATGACCTACGGTTGTGGTACCCCACCCCGGCATAAGATCAATGTAACGGTTGCCCGAGCTGTCCCAGATATATGAGCCTTCCCCGTGAACAAAAGCGATGGGGTTACGGGTGTAATTCCCGATCACACAACGATCGAACTTCTCTTTTATCTGCTCGAATGTAAATTTCAACATTTTTTTCTCCACTACTGAGAACCTGACACCACTTAGTATCTTATTTGTAATTATCTTGTTTTATTGGCAAAAAGAATTAATTGAGACGCTGTAAGTGTTGTTTACATATGAATTAGGAATTAGA
>PWZK01000069.1 GCA_003567495.1 Candidatus Brocadiaceae bacterium | reverse complement strand
CAGGGCGCGGATTGTCCGAACGGGCTATGGACGGCATGGACGCCATGGACCGCCGCATTGTGGTGCCTGCACCTCTATTGTGGTGCAGGCATTTTGCCGTAAGCCCGCAATGAACCACTTGTGTTCTCGAATATCCCGCATGCGTTAACCTGCTTATTTCACGCGTTTCCAGCGGTGCAGGTGCAAAGAAATCGAGCGCAGACGCTTTTTTGGAAAAAAGCTTAGAAAAAAACTCTGTCGTATAAAAAGTAAAGTTTTTTGTCCTACTTTTTTTAAAAAAAGTAGGCGCCGCTGGGAATGCGCCCGCAGGGTAAACCGCCTTTTCTGAGGCTAAAATACAGAGTGTAATTTTCAAAAACAGCAAAAGTGATCTGTAAGATTAAACATAACAGTCGTTTATATTAATGCTTGTCGTTGGTTTATGAAATATGCGGGATATTCCGGGGACAGAATACGGTTTGTAAAATATGCGGGTCGTCAGGTCGGAGAGGATCCGGGCATTGTATGAAAGCACAAAGAGCGGTTTCGTTCCCGATCCCGACTTTTTATCCCCGGAATATTATTCTTTTTTCTTCAGAGTATGCTTGCACTCCGTGCATTTCCATTTTTCATACACATCCTCTTTGTAGGAAAAAGGAACGAGGTACCCTCTGCCGCAGGACGGGCAGGGCGGAAAAATACAAAAACTGCGTGCTTCCTTTTCTTCGCCTATCATAAAATTTCTCTCCTGTGTAAGAAAACTGTCTGACCGAAAACATTCTATCATATTATAAATTGATTTGCACATTACTTGAGTTGTCGTTTATATTAATTTTGTCGTTGGTTTATGAAATATGCGGGTTAATGGTATATAATTGTAGATGGGGACATGCTATGGAATGTAACAAAATCCGGTTCCAAATTCTGACTTCGGTTTTTCAGGAGCGGGAGGACGATTATGCGCTGTGAAAATTGTAACGCTAAGCTCGGTGATTTCGCCGATTCCATAAAAGACGGCAATCTGGAAAAATGCCCGATCTGCGGCGCCAAAGTGTCTGCTCATGATACTGCGGAACCCGGGCCGGATGACATCGGCGACCGGACGAACGGGACTGTTGCGCCTCAAGAAGACCCGGCAGGTGATGGTGAATGCCCGGAAAGTGGAGAAGAGCTTGAAACCTATGAACCTGTGTGCGAAATTGAGGCGAAGGAAAGGGAACCCGAGGGCGATATGTCAGCGGAAGAAGGCAAGCCTGCCCCGGCATTCGAAGAGGATGTGTCTGATTTAAAGCTGGAGGGCGAACCGGAACCGAACTACGATACAGCCCGCACGCTCACAGCCGACGCAAAACCACAGGAGCCCGAAGCGGTTCTGCAAAACACGCGCCCTGACGCGCCGCCGTCTTTTTTCAGTATCCTTTTCGCAATGTGGCTGATTTTTACCGGCCTGGCGACTTTGAGCGGTGCCGCAGCCTCTTTTTTCGGCGAGTTTATATTGACCGGAGATCCTTCGCTGACGTTGCCGGGAATATATTTTACCGGCATAGGGTTGCTGTTGGTCTTTGGTGCAATTGCCGCTTTGAGCCTGCCCGGCGCTCTGCGTGCCGGCAGAGCTGTTCTGTCGCCCGCCATGGCTGCCTCCGGAATTCTGGCTTTGCTTTATGTCCTCGGGTGGCAGTTGGGAGGCCCGACAGGAGAGATTGCCCCGGGGCTCCCTGGAGTGTTTGCATTGCTTGCAATAGCTGTATCGCTGCTTGCGGTGTTTGGATATGGATGGGCGCTCAGAACCCTGGCTATAACAGCTCTGTCACTTTTGGTTGCTGGGCTGGTGTGCGGCCCGTTTCCGGGTTATCTCCCTGCCGTTGTCGTTGAGGCCGGCACGGGCCTGCGCGCAGGCTATCAGGGTTTACCGCAATTTGCACCTGTAGCATTGCTGCTGGTGGCTGCGTTCGGCACCGCTCTTCATTTCACATGGATCCGGCTGGATACTGAAAAAAAAGTTTCGGAAAGCATCTTTACATGGATGTGGCCCATATTTCTGGCCGGTGCGCTTCTCTACAGTGTATTGCACATAGCATACAGTGAAGAAAACGGAGCCTTGCAGCTGTTTCGCAGCCTGACGGCAATCTCAGCCGTTGCCGGCGGCGCCTCGCTGTTTCTTGCCGCCATAGCGGGTGGCTGGCAAACCGGCAATGACTTTCGCAGCGACCTGCGCGCCGCGGCGGACGGCTCCTGGGGCTGGGCGGTTGGTTTGGGGGCCCTGATTCCTCTGCTGTGGTTTTTTGCCGGACATGACGGCTCGCGGCCGGGCACGATAATTGTGGCGGTCTGTGCCGCGCTGTTATTCTGGATCGGGTGGATATCCGGTAAAAGGTCCGAGGAACAACGTATATGGCTTTCGAGGTGGGAAGCCGCGACATTCCTTTTTGCAGCGTTTTTGTTTGTGGCCCGCCGGCCTCTTTTTTATGCGGCTTTGCCCTCATACCCCGGAGGTGGCGCTTTTGTTCTGTTTCCACACCTCGCCTGGTCTGTATCGATCACGGCTTTGATTCTGGTCGGAACAGGCAAACTCGCGATGTCATGTCGGTATAACAAAAAAGATTTGTTTGAAAACACAACGCCAGCCTGTCGTGTAGGCGTTGCCGCGTGCCTTTGTGCTCTGGCAGCAAGCGTCGCTTATATCAGCGGTGAAAGCGGACTGCGAGAAGCGTTCTCGCGCATATTGGCGGATGCTGCGGGCTTTTTGAACGAATTACTGTTTGCGGCGCCGGGCGCCGGGTCGGGATGGTTGGAGGGCGGAGGAGCGGTCTTAGCTGTTTTCCGGGTGTTTTCCGGCGTTTCCCCCGTCGCTGTTATCGCGCTTGCTCTGACGGGGGCGGGCATATATTGGGCTGCCGGGAAGAAAATAAGGCCCGCGGCATGTCTTGCCGGGCTGTCAACATTTGCGGTGACCCTTACGATGGGTTTTATGGTGGTGTTATTCACCCCTTATATGTTCCTGTCCGGCGAAGTTTCCGCTTCTTCATCCCGCTCCTTCTTATGGATTTCAGCAGGCCATGGAATGCCGCCGCTATGGTTGATCGTGCTGTATGGCATCTTGATTTATGCAACGGTGCGTTTTACACTTTTGCTTCCTGCATTTTTCAAATCCCACGGCCGGCAGGGACAAAAAGGCCGATGGGACGGCTCTTACGATCGTATGATGACTTTCGGGATGATATTGTGGGCAGCGCTGCTTTTCCTGAGCGGAATGGTTGTTTTCAATTGGATCGGCTCAGCGGTATTTTTCCAGCTAAGAGAATCGGTGGCGGCCGGAACAGCTTTCCTGCCCTCTTTTTTTCAGGTTTTAGCGGAGGGATGGCAGGGATACGGGTATGTTTTACTGATAAGCTTTTTCATAGTCCTGGCAATACATACCGAAAGCGTTCGCGGCGAGCGTGGTGCTTTTTGTGGGCTTGCATTGATATGGACCGTCGCAATCTCGGGGCTATGGCTGCTGTTGTTTGAAAGT
>PWZK01000242.1 GCA_003567495.1 Candidatus Brocadiaceae bacterium | reverse complement strand
TGGTCTGTCTCTCGGCCAGTATAACGTATCCGTCCGGTGCACCCCGGGCGGCCTTTTCTATGGCAAGGTCCATGGTGGAGGCGACCTGGTGTACGATTTCTCCCTCCGCCCCGATAACGCCCGGGCGGCCGGCGGCGGCAAATATAATTTCTGAGTTCAGTGCGTTCATATCCTGTCAGACTGTCTTTAGGCCTCTTAACATTTTCACACTAACAACAAATTGTTAGTGTACATAATGCGTTGTTTTTAATGCCGTTAGGCTTTTGCCTTTGTCTTTTTATTAATTCTTTTCAAGTTTGTTTTTGAAAAGAATTACCACCCTGATAAGATACCTGAAAACACGGCCATAATCAACAATACTTATGTATTACCTGTGTTCTGAAACGCTTCTTTCATTCGTTCAATTGCAAACGTTAGAAAAGCGGTTATAATATACGCGATGGAACCAGGTATTTAGTGGGCTGTGTCTTTCGGGTTCGCTCGTGCACTTGCAGGTAAGTATTCAATGAACCACGACTCATTTTGCTTGTACGGGCACTTAAACCGCCGTTTGCCGTTGCCGGGGAGATGTGGTTCACTGAGGACTTATCTTTCAGTCTGAACTTCACAGAGAGTGTATTGATGGCTGCAGACCTTAAAAACATAATCAGCATACGGGATTTTGACCGGGACGGTTTGCTCGAGGTCCTGGAGAAAGCTCATGTGGTCGAGCAGGATTTGCCGGCCGGGCTTCTGGCGGGCTACGTGCTTGGAGTTATGTTTATTGAACCTTCGACCCGCACGCGGCTGAGTTTTGCTTCCGCCATGGTTCGCCTCGGAGGCGAAGTGCTGGATTTCGGGGACCCGGCCAGATCTTCCCTTCAGAAGGGCGAGTCGCTTTCTGATACCGTAAAAACTCTTGCTGGTTACTGTGACGTAATGGCCATACGTCACCCCTGGGAGGGTGTTGCGAGGCATTCGGCGCAGATCGCCGGTATTCCGGTCATCAATGCGGGGGACGGCTCCAATCAGCATCCTACCCAGACTTTCCTGGATCTCTATACAATACAGAAAACCTGCGGCGGTTTGGATGGATTGCGGGTTGGTTTTATCGGCGACCTCCGCTACAGCCGGACGGTTCACTCCCTCGTAGAGGCGCTGTCTTTTTTCGATGACGAGCTTTGTTTCGTTTCCCCCGGAGCTCTCAGGGTTCCGGAGCATCTTCTGGACGAAATAAAGCAGCGCGGAGTGGATTATCAGGAGTATGATACACCTGATGAAATACTATCCGAGCTTGACGTGCTTTATTGCACGAGGATACAGGAGGAGCGATTTGCCGACAAACTGGAATATGAACAGGTAAAAACCTGCTATCGTATAGATAAAGAGCTTATAAAAAAGTGCGGGGCAAAAGAGACGCTTAAGATCATGCACCCGCTGCCGAGGGTTGACGAACTTTCAGCCGATATTGACGACACGCCTCATGCCGTATATTTTGAACAGGCTAAAAACGGAGTGCCCGTGCGTCAGGCGCTTCTGGCCATGGTTTTGGGAAAATTGTAATTTCCACGTTTTTCAGGTGACGGCAGGATGGATGACAACCAAAATCCGGTACAGCTGAATGTTTCGGCCATAAGGCACGGGACCGTGATAGATCACGTGGACAGCAGGGCCACTTTTCAGGTGGCGAGGATTCTGCAGGTTGAAAGCGAAGAAAACAAGGTTCTTGTCGGGCTCAATCTGGAGAGCGGCAATCTTGGTTTGAAAGGAATAATCAAGATTGAAAACAGGCGACTGACTGCGGAGGAGGCCAACAAAATTGCTCTGGTTGCTCCCGACGCCACGTTGAATATTATCGAAAACTTCCGGGTGGTAAAAAAGGCGAAAGTTGAGCTTCCGGAGCAGATAGAAAGGGTGGTGAAGTGTTATAATCCGCGGTGCATAACCAACAACCAGCCGGGGGATACGCATTTTAAGATTATCGGTTCCAGACCCACGGCGCTGCGCTGCAGATATTGTGAACGCGTGATGAAGGGAAATGCTATTTTGTTGAAGTAAATCGCCGTTTCTGTTAGAGTGTATGGTAAGTATAACGTTCGCCAATCCGGGCCCATAGCTCAACGGTAGAGCAGCGGACTCATAATCCGTTTGTTGGGGGTTCAAATCCCTCTGGGCCCACCACCTCTTAAAGCCTCAGGGTGCCTTCGAAAACGTCCTGAGGCTTTTCTCTTAAAATCCTCCCCGGCCCGCGTATGAGTCTGGGGTCGGATGAGTCTTGGTGAGTCTTGGGTCGGACCGGAGCAAGTCTTTTAATAACAGATTGATACGACAAAAAAAGGTGCCATATATGGCTTAGCAAGCTGTTTTCGGGGTTGAAAAGACGGTTCTAAGCAAGGCCAGATAAAGGTGGTCAGTAGCAATAGACATTTTTCAGAGCCGATGTGATGAAACGGTGGACTGTCCGCTCAGCGATCACTTTTGGGGGCAAAAACATGCTTCTAAGAGTTATACAGCACCTATTATAGTTTCAACCTCCTTTTAAAGGGGCTTTTGCTACGGTCCGACCCCGGACCGCCTTACATAGTCGATTTTTCTGCCAGGAGCGAGATTGCGATGCTTTCTCATAAAGAAATGGTAAAAGGCGTTGAGGGTGGGCGACTATCACTTCTGACCGAACCGGCTGTCGCAAGGCAATTTTACACGAATTTTGATGAATCCCAACAAATAGAGGCCGTAGGAGATTCGCAATCTTATGAGTCAATGACAGTGAAAAGCTTTTATCTGACGGCCCCGTTAGCCTTTTCTATTGCTGCCATTAGTTCCGTTTTTGCTTTTAGATATTGGGCATTCCTAATAATACCCAGTCTTGCCCTTTTTTATGTGGCCTCCCAATCGTTTGCATCTATCAAAAAGCCATATTTTATTCCTTCCATACTTCTGATCGCGGTAGCCTGGTTTTTTGCCTTTTATTTTAGGCACATGGGTAATGCTTTTGTACTGACATTAACTCTCGCCCCATTGCCACACTTGCTTTTCCGGGTTGTTTATCGCCTTTCAACTCTTTTCCTTTCAAGCCTGGTAGAGTCCAACCCCCGAGCCTATGAATTTTTTACCCATTACAAAGGTCCAAAGAGTAGTCTTCCAGCCGTAATGGTAAGAGATCGGACAAATGGGAAAATATTGGATTGAGCAAAATTCTGCATGTCTGGGGTCTGCTCAGCAGATTGACGAATGGCAATGCTGGATTGTCCGATCATGTACTGGTTCAGCGTGAAATGGACTTCTCCCCTTCATTTCATAGTTGGTTCACCACGTAAGAAACGGCGGATTTTTTGAAAGTAATGAGTTACGTCAAATAAGATAGCAGAATACGGCCTTGCAGGGGTTTTTCAGGGGGTGCTTTGAGGCTATAAGCCCTTTTCGATAGCCAGCAAAATCCCCGGACCGAGTATATATACCACGTATCCCGCATGCGCGGGGGCGTGGGGAGGCCCCCAGGGGGGTTGTCTGGC
>PWZK01000030.1 GCA_003567495.1 Candidatus Brocadiaceae bacterium | reverse complement strand
GTTTAGCCGTTGCCGTTGCCGTTGCCGTTGCCGTTGCCGTTGCCGTTATACTAATTCTTTTCAAGTTCGTTTTTGAAAAGAATTATTTTCAAGTTCGTTTTTGAAAAGAATTAAATGTACTTTGGGAGAACCGGAAAAATACGATATAATACGGGATATGGTATTCAAACGTGGAAAAAATTTTACGCTCGTTGAGGTGCTTATAGCGCTGGCCGTAACCGGAATAGCGGCCATGGGTATTTTCCGGCTTCAGGTCATAGGTATCGAGGCCGCTCTGCACTCGGAACTTGGCACACTTGCAGCGGAACTTGCCGAATCAAAGATTGAAGAAGCCATCGCCAGGGCTCGTTCGGAGTCCGAAGCGCCACAGCCGGCCTCAGGTGAAATCGATATCGAGGGCGTAAATGTAAGGTTTCGCTGGCAGCTTCTGGTAGAAGAATCCATTGAAGCTCCGGGCATTCCGAACACTGCCGAATTGCTACGTCTAAGGCGCCTGAGTTGCCGTGTGAACTGGGGGATCGCGGGTAGCGAGAGGAGTTTTGAACTAAAACGTTATGTGTGGGATTATGATTTCGAAATGTAAATTCACGCTTGTAGAGGTGCTCGTCGCCACAAGCATAACTGCAGTGGTGCTGTCTGTTATCTCGGCCGCCACGTGGTCCACGCTCCGCACCGTCGATGCAACCGGCCGGCGCGCGGATATGTCGAGGGAAACGGGCGTTCTTGTTCGGAGGATCTCCGAGGACCTCATGGGGTGTCGTTACGAGGTAACGCTCAGCCGTGCGGAACTCGATATGTTGCGCGATCGTGAAGAAGAGCCTCCGGCGTTTTATGCAGAAAGCGAAGACGACCACCTGCTGCTCAATATCTATACCACCGCCGCAATAACCGGGCCTTCAATGCCGGCCGGGGTTTATAAGGTCTTTTACCGCTTCAGCGCAACCGACGGCAAACTTGAACGTCGCCAGGCGAATATAGCACAGGTTGAACTGGACGAGATTCCATGGCGCGTGCTTTCAGATGATGTGGAATACATAAAAATGCGATTTTACGACGGCGAAGAATGGATGGAAGAGTGGAACTCCAACGATGAGGGGGCGCTGCCGCTTTTGGTGGAGGTTGCAATCGGCCTGCAGCGCGATGGTATTAGCAGCCGGCGGGAATTTATGGTTTCTCCGAGAATCAGGGAACGGCAATGATTTCAGAACGCAGAAAAGGCATAGTGCTGATTGGCGTGCTGGCTCTTATAGTGCTTCTTCTCGGGGTGCTCATGGACTTTGCTTACCGCGCCCGGGTGCAGCTGGATATGGCGGAGAATCGCCTGAATACGATCAGGGCCAGGCTGGGTGCGGAGTCGGCACTGGATATAACCAGGGCGGTTCTTTCCGGTATCCCGGATATGCTTGCACCCGAGATGGAAACTTTTTTCGCCGAAGGCGAAATGCTTTATTTGGACGATGTAGAACTGAGAGTGAGACTTGAGCCCGAGAGCTCTAAAATAAACCTCTCAGATGTAGTATCTTCACGCACCGGACGTCGCAGGCGCGGAAACAGACTGCGTGCACAAAGTCTTTTTCGCCTGGCCGATGTTCTGAACGAAGAATACAGCGAACCTGTGTTTACATACGACATGATCCTGTCCATACTGGAGTGGATAACGCCGGAGGGTGCCCTGGATCTCGGCGCGCTGCCGGGCGAGCCGGCAGGAAGCGACTATTACAGGCAAAAAACTCCCCCTTACGAATGCAAGCACGCCGATCTTAATACGATTTCTGAGCTCCTTCTTGTAAAAGGCATTACGGAGGAAGTTCTTTACGGACACAAGGGAGGTGGAGAAGAACCGGATATTCCGGGAATAGCAGAGTTTCTGACCCTTTACGGCGGCAGCGAAAGTATTGAGGAAAGACTGGGAGAAGGCACGCAGCTTGAGGATTTGAGAAATATCGAGCCGCGGGCGGACGAGACATTCCTGACCATCGACGTCACCGCGAAGGCGGGGCATGCCCGGCACAGGATAAGGGCAATCGTCCAGCGGCGCGGAGCAAACGTCCTGGAATTGTGCAGGACTGAGGTCCCTTAGGCGCTTAATATCGCAACATCGACAATAAAACTTTTTCAAAATACACGAAAAAGTTTTAATATAACGGCAACGGCAGTCCGCAGATTTCGCAGATAAACGAAAACGGCAAACGGCTGCGGCAAAAGCGAAAGGCGGATCACCGCAGAGAACGCAGAGAGCGACACAAGGGACAGCAACGGATATAAAAATGCAAATGTCCAATATCCAATGTCCAAGGAACAACTGAAGCAAGCGCTGGAAGTGCGATATGTTATAGCCTGTGGCGGAGTGAAGGCCCCGAATGGGCCGCAGCGCAGTCACAAAAGAGGGGATCGCACAAGCGGGAGTCCTGCAGGGACGATATAAACGATCGCGCACATTGGCGCCACAAAAATGCAGTTGGACCATGCGTGAGGCTTGATATTATACCGCACTTTCAGTGCTCGATTGTGGCGTGCGGCGTGTCCTGTGACTCTGCTTCAGTCCTGTCGGACTTTCGCGCCGTCACAGGCTTTAGCATGACGCGCCGCTGGCGCTGAAAAAAGTGGCGTCAGTGCGGACTGCAAGTCCGCGTTCCCGGGAAAGACATGGTTCATTGAATATATTCATATTGTCGTTCTGCCCGTAAGTCCCACAACCCGGACAACCCGGAATCAGGGAATGTGGAATCAGGAATTGAAACCCATGGTTATCGCAATTGCCGGATACTTCGTGTTAATGGTGTTGACTTTTCTTTTATTCGCGCTGAGCGGGTATGAAACGCTCCAAAACAGCGCAGCGGTTGCTCTGGTAATCGTACATGCCGCGGTCATCATCGCACTGGCTTATGAAGCACGGCGCGAGTGGCTGCTTAGCATAGTAAGGGAAAAACTTAATATTGTTACGTATGGGCGCGAGGATGCCGCAAATTTTATTTCGGTGGTGTCAGGGACTCTTGTCACCTATTTTTTAAGCGTCAATCTGGGCATGGGGCCGGTTGTTGCCGCCGGACTGGTAGGCTTGTTTGCAACTCTGGCTCTGCCGCGGTTTGACGTACCGATATACTGCGGCGCGTTTGCCGGCATGGCCTGCCCCATTCTGCTGCACACATACTTCCACGTGTCCCTCGCCGGGCTGGCGGCCGGGCTGGTGTTCGTACTGACCAAATCGGTTTTTAACGGTTTCGGCGGCAAACTGGGAACAATCGCATTCACCGGATGTATCGTGGCGGCACTGGTAACGGGCAAACAACTGAGCAGCGCGCCGGTTCCGGACTGGACCGCCGGCCGCCTGCTGGTACTGTATTCGATTTCCGGCGCGCTGTTGACTTTTATATTTAACGAACGCCTGCAACAAAGCCCGGTGATAAGTTCGGCGATCGTCGGGCTCGCCGGCGGGCTGGTGCTGCCTGTAATCCATCCGGGAATCGGCGAGATGCTGGGGGTTATGGTAATCTGTGCCACTTTTGCCGGCATGAGCAGCAGAGAGC
>PWZK01000019.1 GCA_003567495.1 Candidatus Brocadiaceae bacterium | reverse complement strand
GTGAACCACCTGCCGGCTGCAGGCAGGCGTTGGTCACTGTTGTAAGTATTCATAGAACCACATGCCTGCAGGTAATTCTATGAGAACCTCCTATATTATTACCATATCCGAGGGTTGTTTGCAAATGGAAACTCCAGATCCGGCGCCTCCTTGACTCTCAGCGCAAAATGTAGGATAATGAAAAGAGTATACTTGTTGTGTCGCAGCTTGAGATGGTTAACATTTACAATCAGGAGGGGAATCATGAGAAAGTATATGGTTATGGTTATTCTGCCTGTTGTTTCGTTTTTTTTGTCGCTTTCCGGGTGTGCAACCGGGGAAAGCGTAGTCGCGCCTGCGTTTTACGAATTAAGGCCCGAACGGATAGCGATAGTGGACATTTCCGGCGACATCAGGGGGGATGCTCCTAAGAATCAGGTAGGCGAATATTTTGCCATGGAACTTATCCGGAGGGGGTATGATGTGGTCGAGCGCGGCCGGGTGGAAAGTATACTGAAGGAGCAGGACTTTCAGCGCTCCGATGTGACGACCAGTGAAGGGGCGGCGCGTATGGGTGAGGTGCTCAACGTGCCGGCCGTCGCAATGCTGGACGTTAACCTGGTCGGAGAAAAACTCAGCCTGACCGGCCGGATAGTGGATACGGAAACGGCCGTGATTTTGTGGATGGGCTCGGGCAGAGGCGGCAGCGGCCAGGCCCTGGCGACCATAGGAGGCGCCGCTGCAGGCGCTGCGGCCGGCTCTCAGGTTGGCGGCGGCAGCGGGCGTACTGTAGCGACAGTCGGGGGTGCAGTGCTCGGGGGCGCAGCCGGACATACGCTGGCGCCGCAAACGGCTCGCGTGGTGCAAAGGGCGATAAAGCGTATGATCCGCGGTCTGCCGGAGCGGTAAGTCGCCTTTCGGCTGGAATAATTGCGAGCCTCATATTTCATTTAAGACTCCGGAGAAAAAAATGTGTCTGGCAGTACCCGTTAAACTGGTCGAAGTGGACGGCGACAGGGGGTTGGCGCAGTTCTCGGGCTCTCGCCGCGAAGTGGGCCTGCAGCTACTGGATCGGCCTGAAGCAGGCGATTATGTATTGCTTCACGCCGGGTTCGCCATACAGAAGTTGGATCCGCAGGAAGCACTTGAGACTCTGGAGCTTTTGGACGAGATGGCGGGGTTGCGCGATTCGGAATTGAAAAATGGTATTTGACCGGCTTGAAAATTATCGTGATCCCGCCCGTGTTGCCGCTCTGAGGGAGCGCATAGACGCAGCGGCCTGTTCTTTGAAGAGGCCGCTGCGGTTGATGGAGGTTTGCGGCGGGCATACCATGGCGATACATCGTTTTGGCATACATACCCTTATGCCGCCGCAACTGGACCTGATCAGCGGGCCCGGCTGCCCGGTCTGCGTTACGCCGGGCGCGTACATAGATGCCGCCGTAGAATGGGGCGAGTCCTGCGACGGGATCGTAGTTACATTCGGGGATCTTTATGGCGTTCCGGGGTCGGATGAGAGTCTTGAAGAGGCCGCCGGCAGGGGCCTGGACGTCAGGATTGTATATTCGCCCGGGGATGCTCTGGATATCGCGGAAAGGCATGCAGAAAGGAAGGTGGTGTTTCTGGGGGTTGGATTTGAGACGACCGCTCCGGTTGTCGCTGCCACTCTCGGGCAGGCCCGCAGCCGCCGGCAGACCAATTTTCAGGTTATGTCGGCCCACAAAACCATGCCTGGGGCGCTGAGGGCGCTTGTGGAGTGTGGTGACAGCGCCTTGGACGGATTCATACTTCCGGGCCATGTGTCTGCCATTACAGGGGCTGAACCCTATCGTTTTCTGGCCGAAGATTACGGGGTAGCCTGTTGTATAACCGGATTTGAACCGGTTGATATCATGCAGGGTATACTGTCGCTGGTGCTCCAGTGCGGGCGCAGTGAGCCGAAAGTAGACAACCGCTATGGCAGGGCTGTGCGGCCCGGTGGCAACCCGAGGGCTCTGGAGCTTTTGCGTCGGACGTTCGTTGCTGTGGACAGTCAATGGCGCGGCATGGGCTGCATAGAGGGTAGCGGACTTGATTTAAGTGAGAGCTGGAGTGACTATGCCGTGCCGGCACCGGATCCGCGTCTGGAATCGGAAAACGACGTCCGGTGCAGTTGCGGAGAAGTCCTCAGGGGTGTCATAACTCCGCCGCAGTGCCCGCTTTTTGCTTCCTCATGTACTCCCAAGACTCCAATCGGGCCGTGTATGGTGTCTTCGGAGGGTTCATGTGCCGCGCACTACAGGTACACACTGTGAATTCCGGGTCACCCTAAAAACGCTATTTAACATGCGTAATTGTAAAGCCTTTACATTAACTACCGTTGTTGGTTTATGAAATAAGCGGGATAACGCCATGGAACGAATAAAACTGGCTCATGGGGGCGGAGGGGCGCTTACTCGCGATCTGATCGAAGCGGTGGTGCGCCGTTACTTTGATTCTTCTTTACTGGAAGCTCTGCCGGACAGTGCAAATCTTAATCTTAACGGATGCAGCGTTGCTTTTACCACCGACAGCTATGTGGTGGATCCGATTTTTTTCCCGGGTGGCGACATAGGCAAACTGTCGGTCTTCGGCACAGTGAACGACCTGGCTGTTTCGGGCAGCGTGCCGCATTTTATATCATGTGCTTTGATACTTGAGACCGGGTTTCCCATCGGAGACCTCACCCGAATATTGCAGTCAATGAAAGAAGCCGCCCGGCTGGCCGGGGTTGAAGTGGTGACCGGTGATACAAAGGTGGTGCCGCGCGGAAAAGTGGATAAAATTTTTATAAACACCGCCGGGATAGGTTTGTGCCGGCAGGGTAGCTCATCTCCCGGCGGCCGCCTGGCACCAGGCGATAAGGTGATTGTCACGGGGCCCGTAGGCGATCACGGCGCGGCGATAATGGCATGCAGGGAGGGCTTGAACATCGAGTCGGACCTTAAGAGCGACTGCCATCCGGTTACCGAAGCTGCGCAGGTCATACTTGATAAGGCGGATCGGGTGCCTTTCATGCGTGACATAACACGCGGCGGGCTCGCAACAGTCCTTAATGAGGCTGTATGCGGTAAAGAAACAGGAATAGTTATTGACGAAAAGTGCGTTCCGGTCAGGAGCGAAGTCAACTCAATAGCAGAGTTGCTGGGTGTGGATCCATATTATCTTGCCTGCGAGGGCAGATTGGCTGCGGTTGTGGATTCAGGGAGCGCCGACAGCGTATTGAATGCACTCTCGCTTTCTGACGGGGCGGCCGGCAGTGTTGCAGTGGGGGAAGTGTCGAGCAGTTACGCGGGAAAGCTGGTTGCAAAAACACCGTTTGGCACGCACCGGCTCCTTCAGCTTTTGAGTGGAGAACAGTTGCCGAGAATCTGTTGATCATGCATGATTAACCCGCTTATTTCACGCGTTTCCAGCGGTGCAGCTGCGCGGAAGGCAAGCGCCGCCTGCCTGTGCGTGTGCGCACGCAGACAGGCTGTATTCATATACGCGAAGCGCAGCCTGACAAAGCAGATGCACCGCTGGGAATGCGCCC
>PWZK01000044.1 GCA_003567495.1 Candidatus Brocadiaceae bacterium | reverse complement strand
TTTCAACATTTTTTTCTCCACTACTGAGAACCTGGCACCACTTAGTATCTTATTTGTAATTATCTTGTTTTATTGGCAAAAAGAATTATTAATTGAGACGCTGTAAGTGTTGTTTACATATGAATTAGGAATTAGAAATAAGGAATTAGGAATCAACGGCAACGGCACGGCAATGTGGAATGAGGAGTTGGAATTTACGACATTTTTCCCACATTCCTCATTCCAGATTCCGGCTTGTCCGGGTTGGGTCTATGATAACATATTGTAGCAATAAAAATCAACACTTGAGGAATTTGCGCTGCATGAGTTTTAGCGTATCTCGGAACGCGGGTTATTCAGAGATTATCCCTGTTTTCAGAGATTACCAGGCCCAAATTCCTTTTTGGCTGTTTTCAATTGCTTTTTTTCCTGGGATAAGGTAATATCTAAAGAGGTGCTTAATGTAGCCAATCTAAGGTGGAAGCGCCCTGTCGTTGGGTGCTGTAACCCCGGGAAATTCGTGCAGACAACAGAAAAGAGCCCCGGCAGGGGCGGTTCAAAGGTTTGGCGAACTCAGGGCGAGCACCTTTCTTGAGTCGCCCCGTCGGGGCTCAGCTGGGGTGGGCCTAAAAGACAATTACGAATGACGAATATTCAATGTCCAGGGAACGACCGAAGCAAGCGCTGGAAGCGCGATATGTTATAGCCTGTGGCGCAGTGAAGGCCGAAAGGGCCGCAGCGTAGCCACAGGAGAGGGGATCGCACAAACGGGAGTCCTGAAGGGACGATATAAACGATCGTGCACAGTGGCGCCACAAAAAATGTAATTGGACCATGCGCGAGGCTTGATATTATACCGCACTTTCAGTGCTCGATTGAGGCGTGCGGCGTGTCCTGTAACTCTGCTTCAGTCCTGCCGGACTTTCGCGCCGTCACAGGGTCGGTTGGTGTCGGAGCGAAGCCAAAAGGTTAGATGAAGCGCGCAGAAAAAGTTCTGAAGGAACGACATAACCGTGAGAGGTGTCAATTTTCAACATGGATCAAAAAAGTTTATTAAAACTTGATCTGGGCAATATTTTTGCAGATGCCGTTGGCGCTGAACACGGGGTTTCTCCCGCTGAGTTCGACGCGTTATCAGGCCCTGTAGCCGATTTCACGCGCGATATTCAGAGGCGCAGGCAAAACGGTGAGGTCGGGTTCATGGACCTGCCATATGACAGCACCCTTGCAGAAGATATCGAAAGCAAGGCCGGCGAGCTTTCATCCTGGTGCGAGAATTTTGTTGTTCTTGGCATCGGCGGCTCGGCGCTTGGCAATATAACTGTCCGGGATGCACTCGGGCATTCTTTGAAAAAACAAACCCGCTCATGCCGGAGCGCCGGCCGGAACTCCCCCGACATTTTCATACTGGACAACATCGACCCGGTGCTCATCAGCGAGTTCTTCGACTTCATAGCACCCCAATTATCACGGACAGCGTTTAATGTCATAACAAAATCCGGTTCCACCGCTGAAACTATGTCTCAGTTCCTGCACGTGCGCGAGTTGCTTGCCCGGACCGGGGGCTGTTCTTCGGAAAAGCAGATAATACTTACCACCGATCCAGATGCAGAAAGGAGTTTACTGAGGCGTATAGGTGACAGTGGCGGCTACTGCATGTATCCCATACCGGAGAACGTGGGCGGACGGTTCAGCGTGCTCAGTGCCGTAGGGCTCCTGAGCGCAGCCGTAGGGGGCTGCGACATAAAAGAACTGCTCCTGGGTGCAGCCGCTATGGACGCCCGCTGCAGCAGTCCCGAAATGTATAAAAACCCCGCCGCACTCTATGCCTGCGCGCTGTACAAACACTACCTTCGCGACAAAACCGTAGATGTTATAATGCCCTACAGCCACCACCTGCAGTCCCTGGCGCTCTGGTACTGCCAATTATGGGCGGAGAGCCTTGGAAAACGCGACGGACTAAAAGAAAAAAACATATTTACCGGCCCGACACCCATAGCATCTACCGGGGTAACCGATCAGCATTCAGTTATGCAGCTTTATCAGGACGGCCCATTCGACAAAGTAATTACTTTTATCGAGGTGGATTGCTGCAGGCGGGAGCGCGTTCCGATCTGTGAGAACGATGTAGAACCCGATCTCAGATATCTGTCGGGTAAAAGTTTTAATGAGCTGTTTCAGGCCGAACTGACCGCCACGCGGTGCGCGCTTCGCGACAAGCAACGTCCCAACTGCACAATAAAACTTCCGGAGGTCTCGGCACGGACGCTCGGCGAATTGTTCATGTTCTTTGAGTACGCCGTAACCTACAGCGGCTGCCTGTATGGAGTCGATGCTTTTGACCAGCCGGGCGTTGAGCTGGGCAAAAAATACACCTACGGGCTGATGGGCAGAAACGGCTTCATGCCGCCCGCGCTGGACTGAAGAAGCCGAAAATACTTACTGCAACTTTCTTTAATGGAGGTGTCGATCATGAGGTATGTATCGTCGATGGTAAAGCCGGTTTTTATTGCAGCTATGGTAGTGGCCGTGATGGCCTCGTTTTCACTCAAAACCGAAGGCGGAGAGTCAGAGGATCTTTTATCTTACGTGCCGGCCGGTGCTAATGTTCTTATCGGCGTGGAAATGGAGCGTGCACTGGACACTCCCGCCGTCAGCAATGCCATTGCAGATGAGGAAGGTATGTCGGATTTCCGCAAACGACTTGAAAGGCACGGAATTGAACTAAAACATTTCTGTCGAAGGCTTTTAGTGTTTTTTGTGTATCATCCCGACGGGCTCGAAAATTCACATTATGGTCTCCTGTTCGACACGGCAGTAGATGAGAGTGATTTCCGCTCGCTGCTTGATGCTGAATCAAAAGAGGCTGATATCAGCTACGAAATGAGCCGGGTGGGTGACCGCGATGTTTACCTGGTAAGCAACGACGGCGAAAAAAACGACACCCCTTCGCCTATCGGCGGTAAAACGGCCGCTCTCTCGTACCTGACCCCGAACGTTGTCCTGGTTATCGAAGCGGATCAGTTCGAACGAGCCGCCGGGGAGATAGACGCCGGCAGAACCGCAAGTGTTTCCACGCTGCCAATGCTTGCCGATACGAACCGCAACGCCCTCTTGTACGGGGTATTTGACCTCTCAGGCGCTGAACTGCCCGCCTCCGGTCAGGAAGCCGGACCGTTTGACGCCTCGGATATTTCCGGCGGTTTATTTTCCATTGATACGACAGGTGCTGATAAGCGCGGTCTCGATCTCCAGATCGCCGTTGAAAGCGTAAGCGAAGAGAATGCGCAGAAAATGAACGCACAGGTAAGCGGCTTTGCAGGCATGCTCCCGCTGTTTTTCGAAAATAACCCGCAGATCGGGATGCGCCTGTCGGAGGCTATAGAAATCATACACGACAAAAAAAGAATAAACCTTAACATGTCACTCGACGGGGAACTGATTGAGGAACTGCAGAAATTATATCAAAAGGATGGGGAAACAAAATAATTCACCCGGATTCACAAAGTTTTATGATTTCGTCCAATTCCTTCATCGCTTCAAGGGGCGTCATCTCTTCTACACGTAATGAGCGCAGGCGCCCCTTAATCTTTTCGTCAAGCGGCCTGAATAGCGGTGTTTGTACGTGCCCTGAGCCCGATCCGGGCTTCTTCACCGGCGGCGCAAAGCGCGGCCGGTCGTCGGGCCCTATTGCATTGGCCTCAAGATGCTGAAGGATCTCACGACCTCTCCTTACTACTCCGTCGGGCACTCCAGCGAGCCGGGCCACATGGATACCGTAGCTCTGGTCGGCGTGGCCGGGAATTATTCTGTGAAGAAACACTACCTCGCCCTCCCAGTCCCTGACAGCAACATTCAGGTTTTGAACGCCGTCGAGCGTATTTGAAAGCTGTGCAAGTTCGTGGTAGTGGGTGGCGAACAGAGTATTTGCCCCTATTTCATTATGTATGTGTTCCGCGGTTGCCCAGGCTATGCTGACTCCGTCGTATGTACTGGTGCCGCGTCCGACTTCGTCGAGAATTATCAGGCTTCTTGATGTGGCGTTGTTAAGTATATTGGCGACCTCCACCATCTCCACCATGAATGTGCTTTGTCCGCGGATCTGCACATCGCTTGCGCCGACGCGCGTAAAAATCCTGTCAACAGCACCTATCCGTGCGCTTTTTGCCGGCACGAAAGAGCCCATTTGCGCCATCAGCACGAGAAGAGCGGTCTGGCGGATATATACGCTCTTGCCCGCCATGTTCGGCCCGGTAACTATGAGCAGCCTCTTTCCGTTGCCACCCGCCGTCGTGTCATTTGGGACGAACTGTTCGTCCATAATCTGCTCAAGTACCGGATGTCTGCCTTCCTTTATCTCTATTGCAGTGTTATCGTCCACTACAGGCCGCACGTAGCCGTTTTGTGCCGCCACGATGCCAAGCGAAAGCAACGAATCCAGTTTGGCCACCTTGCCTGCGGTGCACTGGAGTCTTTCGGTATATTGCGACACTTCCCGCCTGATTTCTCCGAAAAGGACATATTCGAGTTCCATCGCCCGTTCGGCTGCGCTCAGCACCCTTGATTCCCATTCCTTCAACTCCGGAGTTATATAGCGTTCGGCGTTTTTGAGTGTTTGCTTGCGCATATAATCATCCGGGACTTTATCTTTATGTGAGTTGGTAACTTCCAGGTAATAGCCGAAAACCTTGTTGTATCCTATTTTCAGGGACGGTATGCCGGTTTTTTCAGATTCCGCGGCCTCGAATCCGGCCAGCCATTCTTTCCCCCTTGCAGCGGTATGCCGCAGTTCGTCCAGCTCGGCACTATAGCCGTTTTTGATAATTCCTCCCTCGGTTATCGCCACCGGCGGGTCGGGACTGATGGCTTCGGTTACCAATCCGGCTGCTTCCCGTACCGGGTCCAGTTCTTCTCTCAATCGGCACAAAAGCGTGGATCCGGCCCCGGAAAGAACGTCTTTGAGAAGAGGGATTTGTGCGATCGAATCGCGAAGCGCCGTCAGGTCACGGGCATTTGCACGGGCGGTTGCCACCTTGGTAGCAAGCCTTTCTATATCGTAAACATTTGACAGGTGGGCATGCACTTTTTCCCGAAGGCGGGCGTCTTTTACAAATTCTTCAACGGCCCCGAGCCGCTCTCCTATAGCCGCCGGGTCTTTCAGCGGCGTAAGCATCCATCTTCTCAGCAGCCGCGCTCCGGGCGGGGTGCGTGTGTGGTCGAGTACGGAAATCAGCGTGCCGCCTTTCTGCTCCGCTCTGATAGGCTCCACCAGTTCAAGGGAACGCTGGGTGGTGCGATCCAGGACGAGGTAGGACGAGGAATTAAACGGCTTGATGCTTTTTATGTGAGATACCGCACCTTTTTGAGTGGCTTGCAGGTAGGCCAGAACCGCGCCGGCGGCGCCCGTGGCCATGTCCATACCGGCGCATCCGAACCCGTCGAGCGAGGCTGTGCCGAAATGCTCGTTAAGCACCCTCAAGGATTGTTGCGTGGAAAATTCCCACGGAGGCCTTCGGGTAAGCATGCACCTGCCGTCGAGTTCGGATATAGCATGGTCCATACTCGGATCTTCTTCTCCGGCGCCCTCGGGCATAAGGCATTCGGCGGGCGCTATACGACGCAGGCTGTCGGCCGGAGACTCTCCGGCGATCTCTTCCAGCTCGAAGCCACCGGTGGAAAGATCGACCCATGCAAGTCCATAGCCGTCTTCGCCGGGACAGGCAGCCGCGAGGAAATTGTTGCTCCGCCTGTCAAGTATGTTCTCCTCGGTAAGAGTTCCGGCAGTGATAATTCTGACCACGTCACGACGCACCAACCCCTTTGCCTCGCTCGGATCTTCGACCTGTTCACATACGGCGACACGGTGGCCGTTTTCGACGAGACGCTTGATGTAATTCTCAGCGGCGTGGCAGGGAAACCCGGCCATGGGGATCGGGTTTTCGCCCTTTTCACGGCTTGTAAGCGCCAGTCCGAGCACGCGGGCGACAATTTTCGCATCTTCATAGAACAGCTCATAAAAATCGCCCATTCTGAATAGCAGCAGAGCATCTTCGTGCTTGCGTTTGAAGGAAAAATACTGCCGCATCATCGGGGTCATGTTATTCTGCACTTTAGCCCGCATATTTCATAAACCAACGACGTAAGTAAGCAATACGATTTTGTTTCAATTATCATGGCGCAGCATGAAGGGCCTTAAGAAGTTGCTGATATGCTCAAATTATCATTTTTCGTCCCTGTCGTTGCACATAAGGTCCAGCCAATTTATCTGAGCGGGCGTAAGTTCGATATCCAGCGCCTTAAAGCACGGCATGGTCTCGAACACACTGCGGGGACCTATGAGAGGAAATGTCGGAAATGGCTGGCCGAGCACATAAGCCAGCGCTACATTGATCGTCTCAACATTCAGTTCTGCGGCCAATTCACGCGCACGTTGGAGCCGCTTAAAATTGTCGTCACTGTACCAGCATCTTGCCAGGTTGGCGTTTTCGGTATAGTCGGGATCGCCTACCGCGAAAAAGCCCTGTGCCTGGCTCGACCACGGCATCAGAGGCATTTGAGTCCGTTCCAGCCACGCCCTCGACCCGACATCGCTGAAAGCCAGACAGCCTTCCCATGGAGGATTGACCATACGTGCCAGGCTGAAATTGTTGCTTATCGCAGAAAAACCACGCAGTCCCGCGGAGGCGGCATAATTGTTGAATTCCTCAACACGCCCCCGCGTCCAGTTTGACGCTCCAAAAGCGTGAATGCGACCCGCATTACAGTGTTCGTTAAGCACCTCCACAAACTCTCCGACCGGCACTTCAGGGTTATCCCGATGCATCATATAGATATCCAGATAACCGGTGCGCAGCCTCTCCAGACTGATCAACAGTTGTTCTGACAGGCTCTCTGGATTACAATCGGGCGTATGTGCGCCTTTGTCCAGCAGCACCACTTTTTCACGCACGTCGCGCATTTCCACCCACCTGCCAAGCACCTCCTCGCAGCGACCCCCACCATAGATAAACGCACTGTCGAAACAGTTCCCGCCGCGTTCGTAATAATCGTCAAACATCGCATTGGCAAAGGTCTGTTTATGCTGATTGTCCACTCCCATTACCAACCGCGACACTTTTTTTTCCACACCGGCAATTTCGCCGTACTTCATCTTCGCATCCGCGCGAACCGACAATGGCCCGCCCGAAGCGGGCGGGATATCCGCCTGCGGCTTCTCGATTTCATATTGGAAATCAAACGACTCACGCCAGGCATCGAGCGTCTTGATATTGCCAAGCGTATCGTTCCAGCTCATGGCAGGGGAGGGGGCCTGGCGATTCAGGATGTTCTCCGCCACGGTATCGGCTTCTATCCCGTAAAGCGGCCTGTCGGGCCGAACGGTAATTTCTTCACTCTCCTCACGATTGAGCACGACCGTGGTGGATTCGCCTTCCCGACCCGGTATCCAGGGACGTGGCACCAATATGTTGCCCTTTGTACCATATATGCGGCAGACATTATCCTGCATCAGCCCAACGCCGCAGGCGACCTGGGCAATGATGTCGCCGGAGAAAACCAGCAAGGCCGCAGCATACTCGTCCACGCCAGTCTCACACAGATGGCCGGCGCCCTTCACCTCGATAGGATCGAGGAACTCCTTGCCCTGCGCCGCTCCGGCAATCAGACGGGACATAGATACCGGGTAGCTGCCGACATCGAGTATGCCCCCTCCGCCAAGTTCGTTCTTATAAAGCCGGCTCTCGGGATTAAAGCCCGCCCGGAAACTGAACGTGGCCTGTATTAGTTTTACCTCCCCTATCGCCCCGTCTTTAACAAGGTTCACAATCTTTTCTGTCTGCGGATGGCAGCGGTACATAAACGCCTCCATCAAAAACACATCCTGCTCAATAGCCGTTGCTACCACGCGCATGGCATCGGGGTAGTTGAGTGTAATCGGCTTTTCACACAGGACATGCTTCCCCGCCTCCGCGGCCCGTATGGCCCACTGCGCATGGAAGGGGTGGGGGGGGGGGATATAGACCGCATCGACTTTCTCATCGGCCAGCAGCGCCTCGTAGCTGCCATGCCGATTGGGAATGTTGTAATCATCGGCGAATTTCTCCGCCTTCTCAAGTGAACGGCTGCCCACGGCGACTACCCGGCAGTGGTGTGAACCTCGCACTCCTTCTGCAAACTTGTGCGCTATGTTGCCGGCGGCAAGTATTCCCCATCGTAGTTTTTTACTCATTTTTAAACCTTGAGATTGTTGCAAAATGCTTTTGAAAATCAATCAAAATCCTGTGCCGCCTGGTTTATCACCTCTTCATCGACCATGATGGGGGCCCCGCTCTGCACGGCCAGAGCTATGGCGTCGCTGGGCCTGCTGTCGATGTGCCTTTCTTTGCCGTCCTGCGACAGAACGAGATCGGCGTAAAACGTCATATCCTTGAGTTCCGTAACTACCACACGCTCCAGTTTGATATCGAGCTTTTCCATTATATTGCCGACAAGCTCATGTGTGAGGGGGCGGGGTGGTACTTCATTGTTCACAAACCTGTGTATTGCAAACACCTCCAAAAAACCTATTATAATCGGGAATTTCCGGGTTCCTTCAGTTTCTTCCAGCACTATTATCTGGCGGTCGTGACTTTCGCTCATCACCACTTTCGATAATCTGCAATCAATCAGTGCCATCTTCGCCCTCCCCCTGTTATGAACCTGGCAACTCCACATCAATATTTGAGAATTTATCCGTAAAAAAACAGGTCAACTATATTCTATTAGCGCTCTCCCCGGTTGTCAAGTGGTGAGGGCTTTTGCCCTTTTCTTTTGACATGTCGCCGCTTATGCGTTATATTCTACAGCTGGCATGCCGGGTTCTGCCTGCTTTGCTCAATAATTTTTCCGGATTTAACCAAAACGATATAAGATGGAAATCAAAATATCAAAAAGAGTTGCTAAAATAGGAAGCTATGCTTTTGCAGAGGTTGATCGCCAGGTAAGCAGACTGCGCGAGAAGGGCATAGAGCCCGTGGACTTCGGGGTCGGCGATCCCACCATAGCGCCCCCGCCTGCGGTGCGTGATGCGGTCAAAACCGGCGTGGAAAAACATAAAACCGCCGGATACCCCGGCTACATCGGCATGTCTGAATACAGAGATGCTATCAGCCAATGGGTATTGCGCCGGTTCGGAGTGGAACTGGACCCCGAAAAGGAGGTAACGTCTACAATCGGGTCGAAAGAGGGAGTGTTTAATTTTGCCGAAGCTTTCGTCGATCCGGACGACATCGTGATCATACCCACCCCAGGCTACCCGCCATATACCAGAGGCACGCTGTTTGCCGAAGGCAGGCCCTATTACGTGCCTCTGCTGGAAGAAAACGGATTTTTGATCGACCCGGGCGTCATTCCCGATGAAATCGCGCACGGGGCGAAACTTATCTGGATCAACTACCCGAACAGCCCCACGGGCGCTGCGGCGCCTGCGGAGTTTCTTGAAAGAATGGTGGATTTTGCACGCAGCAACGACATTATAATCGCAAGCGATGAGGCATACAGCGAGATATATTACACGCCGGACGCCCCCCTGTCACTGCTCCAGATAGCGCGCGAGGGCGTTGTGACGTTTCAGAGCCTCTCGAAGCGAAGTGCAATGACAGGATACAGGACCGGCTGGGCCGCCGGTGACGAACGTATAATCGACGCGTTTAAAAAGGTCAAGACTAATATCGACAGCGGAACCCCGAATTTCATCCAGGAAGCGGCTATAGCAGCGCTTTCAGACGAACAACATGTTGAAAGAAGCCGGAAAGATTACGGCATAAAACGCGACATGATGGCGGATGCGCTCGCAGAGAGCGGACTACAGGATTGCCGTCCCGACGCGACCATCTATATCTGGCAAAAAGTTCCCGAAGGCTACTCCGACCTTGATTTCGCAACACGCCTGCTCGATCCGGACATAGCCGTGGTTACCACGCCCGGCACATGGATAAGCGACGAGACCGACGACGGCGCCAACCCCGGCGAAGGGTTTGTAAGGTTCGCACTGGTGCCGGGTATCGAAGATACCAAAAGGGCGGCTGAGAAGATAAGCAAAGCGCAGTGGTAGGCGCTTAATGTCGCAACATCGACAACAAATTGTCGATATGCAAAAAAAGAATGAATATCCAATATCCAACACCCAATATCCAATGCCAAAGGAACTAATTCTTTTTCAAGACTTCGCTTGAAAAGAATTAATAAAACGACCACGACAACGGCAACGACTAAACGGCAAACGACATTATTTTTTAGTACATCGACAATTTGTTTTTGATGTCAGGATATTAAGCGCCTTCCGAAGTAAGCGCTGAAAGCGCGATATGTTATAGCCTGTGGCGGAGTGAAGGCCCCGAATGGGGCCGAAACGAAGCCACAGGGCAGGTGACGCGTGCAATAAACGAGTCCTGAAGGGACGATATAACCGTGGAGAAGAAGGCGCGCCGGGAATCTGTTGATCATTATGTCGCCCCTACAGGGCTACGTTGTCCGGGCAACGTTTTCCTATGGCTACGCTTCGGTCCGTTGGACCTGCGCTTCGCCATAGGCTTTAGCATGACGCGCCGTTGGCGCTGAGAGCAGGTGCGTTTTTATTTGTTGAATTTTGGTGTTGTAATTTTGAATTTATTTGGAACTTGAGATTTTGAATTTGTAATTTTCTCTGCGTATGCACAGTACTGCGCCGAAGCCTCCCTGTCTGCTGCAGGCAGGGAGGGCGCCCCATTTTCAGAGCGAAGTCTCTGAAAATGCATAGGACTTATAGGACCTATAAGACGTATATTCTGCAACATACTGAGACCGTCGGCAGTTGTGCAACAGGCTCATGTACGGATTTTTTATTTTCAGGTTGCTACGGGTATTGGATTAACCAGCATATTTCATGAAACCAACGACACAATATGGCGAAAGATGAAACAAAAAAAAGAGTATTCAGCGGCATACAGCCCAGCGGCATAGTGCATATAGGCAATTATCTCGGAGCAATCCGAAACTGGGTGGGTATGCTGCAGGAATGCGACTGCATATTTTGTGTTGTCGATCTGCATGCCATGACTGTTCAGTACGACCCCGAAAGGATGCAGGAAAACGTGCGAGAAACGCTTACGGTCAACATGGCCGCCGGGCTCGACCCTGAAAAATGCACTCTCTTCGTGCAGAGTCATGTGCCTGAGCATACTGAACTTACGTGGATACTCAACACATGCGCATCACATGCGGATCTGGCCAGAATGACGCAGTTTAAGGATAAGAGTCGCCGGAACAGGGAAAATATCAATTGCGGCCTTTTTACCTATCCCATACTTATGGCGGCTGATATATTGCTATACAGGGCTGAACTGGTTCCGGTAGGTGAAGACCAAACCCAGCATCTGGAGTTTGCACGCGAGGTGTGCCGCACTTTTAACTCGAGATACGGCGAGACTTTTCCCGAGCCGAAGCCGAGATTCGGCAAGGTTACCCGGCTTATGGGGCTGGACGGCAAGGCCAAGATGAGCAAGAGTATGAACAACTATCTGCCGCTGCTTGCCGAACCGGATGAAATAGTCTCGCTTCTGCGCCCCGCAGTGACGGATCCGGCGAGGGTAAAACGCTCCGATCCGGGCACGCCCGAAATCTGTAACATACATACAATGCATCTCGGTTTTTCGCCCCCTGAAGACATGGCATGGTGTGAGCAGGGCTGCCGAACCGCGGGAATAGGGTGCGTGGAATGCAAGAAGCGCCTGGCCGACAATATGAACGAAGAGCTCAAGCCTATGCGCGAAAGGTACAATCAATACAAAAAAAATCCCGGCTACGTCAACAGCGTGATGGAGGACGGGGCGAAACGCTGTCGGGAGCTGGCGGAAGAAACAATGCGGACCGTAAGAAAAAAAACGGGGTTGCGTTAGTTCCGCGTTTTCACTCTTATTTCATAAACTAACGGTGAACTTTTTTCGAAGGAGGTCGACTTCATGAGCTTACGATTCAGAGAAGATTCAAAATACGACTTGCTTGTGCCCACCAGCATGGGTGTTCGCCTGACACCTGTAAAGAACCAGCCTATGCACAGCAGCGACAACTTTTTTATGCACGCCACCAGTGCGGAGACGAATGTTGCGAGCATATCATCACTTCTCGGCCTGCCGGTCAAAGTGCTGACCGCCTTTGTGGAAGGTTCTCCGATTGCCAGATACATCAAGGATGATCTCGGGCGCAGGCATATGGATTACGAAGGGCCTGAGGCTCCTCAGGGCGGCCCATGGGGCCTCAGGCATCAGTTTAACCTCGCGGACAGCGGCAGCGGCTCGCGTGGCCCGCGTGTATGGAACGACCGTGCGGGCGAGGTGGGGCGCACCCTTGATGTGAAAGATTTTGACCTTGAACGCATTTTCGGAAAGGAGGGCGTGCGCCTGATCCATATCTCGGGCCTCATCGCTGCGCTGTCGCCCGAGAGCAGCAAGTTCTGCCTGGAAGTTGCGCGTGCAGCAAAAAAACACGGCACTCGCATCTCTTTCGACCTCAACCACCGGGCTTCTTTCTGGGAGAATCGTGAAAAAGAGCTGCACGAAATATTTTCCGAGATTGCCGGTGTCTCGGATATCCTCGTAGGTAACGAAGAAGACTTTCAGCTCTGTCTTGGCATCGAAGGGCCTGAGCCGGGCGGAGAGGATATAGAGGCCAAAATCGACAGTTTCAAGGGCATGATTGGGCGCGTGAGCCGCGCTTACCCCGATGCTTCGGTTTTTGCCAACACCCTCAGGGAAGTGGTTAGCGCGAACTGCCACCGTTGGGGCGCTATCATGTTCGAGAACGGCAGCTGGCACGTGGTGCGCCCGCGGGAGATAGGCGTATTTGATCGCATAGGCGGCGGCGACGGATTTGTAGGAGGCATGCTTTACTCGATACTGAAAGGCTGGGAGCCTGCGAAATGGGTTCAGTTCGGCTGGGCGACGGGTGCGCTTGCAGTAACCTTCGCCACCGACTACGCACAGCCGGCCGATGAAGAGCAGGTCTGGAGCGTCTGGGAGGGCAATGCGCGAGTGAAACGCTGACGATATACAGTTCTATCTTCACATCCCTGTTCAGCAAGCATTTCATCGCTTCCGTTACAATGAAATTTTCAAAAAAAGCCCCGGCCATGGGGCCCTTTTGCATTGTTGCAGCGTCCGGGTAGCGAAGCAAATGTGCCAGAAGCCCTGTATCGATAAAGTAAAGTTTTTTCTTTGAATATATGCTGCAAAAGTGTGGATTTCCCGGACTGGCGCGGCCCGGTAAGCATGACAACAGGGAACTCCGAGGCCGCTTCTGTCAATTCCCTTTCTATTTCATTTGACACTGGCGTGCCGGCAAGATAAAATTCATCTCGTAGGGGTATTTCCGTTTAATTTTATCACAGGGAGGCGTTGGGTAAATGGCCGGGAAAAGGAAGAAAAAAGCTTCCTCCCGCAGCTCGCGCACCAGCCGCTGGTGGATGGCGCCGCTGCTTTTTTCATTGCGCACTCTTTCCTGGTTGCTGGTGCTGGGCGGGCTTGCGCTGGGGATGTGGATGGGGGCCGCCAGTTTGTGGAACGCTCTGACGCGACACCCTTCCTTTTCCCTCACCGCAGGCTCCATATCATTTCCAGAGCCGGAATATGTGAATGAAGCTGCGATGCGTGATGTTGTGCGGGCTCGGATATCAGATGTTATCGGAGAGGGAGCCCATATCTTCGATCGCGAGCTGCCGGGAGCCGTTGGGGAAAAACTGCTCGAACTGCCCTGGGTCGTGGAAGTCGAAGATGTCAGGCGGCAGCTGCCGGATCGTCTGTGGGCCGATGTGAGATTCAGAGAGCCGGCGGGAAAAGTGGAGCTGGCGGGTCGTGAATACCTGATAGATATCGACGGCTTCTATTTGCCAGGTGAGCTGTATAAAGCCCGCCGGGACCCTGAAGACACCGCCATGCCGGTTATAGTGCATAAGAGGCTCAGGCGTTCTCCGCCGCGGGGCGGGCAGTGGGAGGGCAGAGCGCTGCCGGTCGGTGCGCGCCTGTGCCGCTTTCTGGTGAAGGAAAGCGTGCTGGAAGTTCTGGACATAAAGGAAATAGACGTCACACACGTAGGGGAAGAACGACGGCGCGGCCTCAGTGCGCAGGAGGTGGATGTGTCGCTCCTTACCGGAAGCGGAGCGACCGTGCGTTGGGGCACAACCGACGAGTATGACCGCATAGAGGGGCTGACCCGGCGCGTCGATGAGCCCGGAGACCGGCGGAAGGTGCAGGAACTGAAAAGGTTCCTGCACGAATATCCCCGCCTTGAAGGCGTTGAATATATCGACCTGCGCCTGAAACATACAAGTTACAAGCCGGCGTCAACAGTTGATGGTATTGAGATCGTACCAGAATATATTGCTGAATAGCAGTATATATTCAGTGAACCACGTTGGTCAAAGTAATAAGTATTCATAGAACCACAGATGGACACGGATTAACACGGATAAGACTCAAGACTTAAAAGTTGTTGTCCCCACTATTGCCAACTTACCTTTGCATGTAAAGTGAAGCTCCCCCATCAGTGTTCATCGGCGGTTGCGGCCCCGTGAACGCCGCCGAGGACGCTGGCGCTCCCGGGATAAGACAAATGGCAAACGACATCATTTCTGAGGACATCAACAATCTGTTGTCTATGTTGCGACATTAAGCGCCCCCGCCACCTGCCTACGTGTAAAATACAGATGAACACCGATTTCTTCGAATCAAAATTCCCCAATATCACTATACATATCCTACATTTCTATAATACTGAAAAAACCCTTTCACATTCTTTGAAAGAGAATATCAGTGTACATCTGTGTTCATCTGTGGTTCTTCTGTGGTTCTTCTTCTTTCAACGACGATACGGGGTTCGCTGAGGATTTACGAATAGCAAGCCGAGATACATCGAGTTTTTCCAGCCCCAGACTATTTTTATTTGATCCCGATAGCGATCCCGATAGCGACTTCGGTTATTGCTGCATAAACCCGAGCCACCCTGAAAACGCTACTTAACATATTGAATTGCCATGTTGTTATACTATTTCATGCCGTTGGTTTATGAAATATGCGGGTTAGCCCTGTGTTTTAGTGCTTTTGATTTTTCCTTCACTTCACCACCAGCTCGAAACTCTCTGAGTGGCTATTGAATTCCGGTGCGTACATGCACTGGATCGAGGCCATGCCGGTATGGTACCTACCCC
>PWZK01000346.1 GCA_003567495.1 Candidatus Brocadiaceae bacterium | reverse complement strand
ATTATCGCCAGGATACCCGGAACCGATCCGACTTTTGGTGGTACCACTCAAGGACCCGAAGCGATGGTGGTTTCGGCAACTTACGACACTTTTGGCGAGGTGCCACATCGCAGTCCGGGTGCCCGCAGGGCGGCAAATGTCGCTGCCTTGCTAGGGGCGGCCGATTTTTTCAACAGCAGCCCGGTTGCACGCGACATGATTTTTATGTTTCTCGGTAATCGTAGTTACAACCATCAGGGGGCCAGGGAGGTTTATGGTGCCTTGCTTATGGAACTCGAACAGCACGAACGACTCCTGGCCGAACACAGAGAAGAGCAAGAAATGCTCAGTGGTACTCTTCGGTTGCTGGAAGAACACGGGCTTTCTTTTGACCGCGATGCTCCCTATGGAGATGTTTTGCAGAATATTCTGGCTACCCAGGCCAGGCATTTCCGCGACGATAAAGCTCTTAAGTTGCAAATGTTGCGGATGCGATTTATTAACGAACGCGAGGATGAGTATTTTCTGAAACGGGAAGACAGAAAATCGCAGACCCAATTGCTCTGGGATAATATCCGCCGTGCGATTGATTTCGGATTTCTTGATGAAATGGTTGAAAATCAGCGCGATTACGCCGAAGGGATTTTCGAAACGGAAGAATCACGGCTCTGGGGCAAGCAGAGGCGCAAGAGAGCAAAAGAAGAGGGCGAGCACTATAAAAATCTGTTTTCGAGGTTGGTTGAACTATCCGGTAAATTTTTAACAGATCAACTGCAGGAGTTGGATACACGCATCGAACGCGATGGTGTACGCGAGGTTTTGCGAAAGGGGTTGTTAGATGCGGAAGATCCCTACGAGGCGGTTCGCACGGAGCGTGCGATAGTATTGCATGTGAGTTTTGATTTTTCCGATAAAGGGCCGGAGTGGGGCGTATGCGCCATCCACCATCATCGGATTTTAACGGGGCGCGGGTCGCCGGGGGAAGGGCGCGATAATCCAGGCTATTATATAAGGGTGCTGTCAGTTTTCCGGAGAGCGACGGAAGAACTGGGCGGTGTTTCAGCTCTTTCAGGTCGAAGCTTGCGAGATCCGAGATACGGAACTACATTTGTCCCCGGCCATATAGCTCCGGAAGGCCTGGTGGCAGGGGGGTACGGGATATATAACGTAGTGCTGGCTACGGGGCATGATCGACGTTTGCGGGATGGGCATCCGGCCGACACATTGACTCGCCTGGATGTCGATCACATTCTGAAGCAATCCGGCGAAGCGGCAAGGGTATTACGTAAGGTCGCCGGCGATAGAGCTATGTCCCTCCCGGGTCGGTTTTCGCCCGCTGTGACCAACAAATATCCCGGCTGGCGTCGCGGCCGGCCCAGTGGCGAAATGGCGGGGAAAGTGGTAACTGGCGGCCTGGACGAAACCCGGCCCGCTGGTGGCGCTTTAATAGCCTTCTGGCCGGGGCAATGGGTAAACGTTCTGGGAAATGCCAATGTGATTTCTGATTTTTTGCCTTTTTCTCTTGAGCGCACCGATGCAAGTGGCAGATTCAGGGTCCTGGGCGCCCGGAGCGATTACTCCGGCGAATATACGATGTTCGGCACCATGTTCGGAGAAAGAGGTGAGATAAATCTGATCAGCAGTGACGGTGCTCGCAATTTCTCTCTGACAGAAACCGCGCGGCCATCCCTGTTCCATGTCGCAGAAAGCGGTGCGATTGTCGGGCACAGCCCGATGTTTCGTAGAATGCCGGGCACTATGCGTGTACTCAGAGCCTCTACCAATACACCGTTTCGAGAGGAACATGTGTTGTCGGGCAGCCTGGATCGCTTTTCATTTGCTTACGTTGCGGCCCAGTATGAAAGGGTTTCACTGAAGTTTGTTCAGCCACTGGGGCCGATAGTCCTCGGTGAATTTACCGAAGAAGAACCGTCCGGCGAGGGTCTGTCACTGCGGCAGCTACGTTTTCCACTTCGCAGTAGTATGTACACTTATCGCGCCTTATGGGGGTTGAACGAAAGCCGGCTGGGGACGATGAGGGCCCGCGGCGTGTCCCGAACTGATCTTGAAGTGATCCACAGCGCCGCTATGGCGGCCATGCTGGAGCTTGAATCTGCGGAAACCGGGCTGGCCGGCCGAGAATCATTTAAGCAAAGCAGCACTTCGTTATCACATCGTATTTACAGGCCGATACAGGGAGCTCTGGATGACCTGGTCATAGCGGTAATATTTCTTTTGCTGCTGACCATACCGTTTGCATTTGCGATGGAGCGACTGATCATTTGCGCTGCTTCCATTTATGGCCGGATAGTCGGATTCTCCACAATTTTTCTCATCACCTTCGGCCTGTTATATTTGATGCATCCGGGCTTTGCCGTTGCTGCAACTCCTATTATTATTTTTCTGGCGTTTGGCATACTTTTACTGACGTCGATGACAATATATGTTTTGGTTCGCAAGTTTGACACCGAATTAAAAGCAATTCAGGGACAAAGCACCGCCATCCACGAGGTGGAGATGGCACGGGCGGGAACTATGCTCGCTGCGGTTAATATGGGGATGTCAACCATGCGTCGTCGCCCGACCAGAACGTTTCTCAGCGCTATTACGGCGGTAATACTCACTTTTACCATACTTTGTTTTGCATCTTTTGAACGCATGGTCGGTGTCCGGAGTATGTATGAGGGACCTGTTGGAGAAGATATGCCGATCTCCATCCAGGTTCGTAACATGGATTATTCTGAATTACCGTCGGGGGTTCCAGAAATGCTGCGGCATCGCGACAAGGAGGATAGGCTGCTTTCCGAGCATTGGTGGCTGACACCTGTTACTGAAGATGATTCGCCCCTGACGGCGGCCAACCCCCTGAACGGCAGATCGGTGGAAATCAGTGCTGCAATGGGTGTAACTCCTGAAGAATTAAGTCTCTGGCCGGCTCTGAATTCGTCCATCGAGGGTGTGGCTGAGGAGGATGAAAAGGTGGAGCGCCTGCGTGAAGGAGCGGTATATCTGCCGGCCGGAATAATGGGTTTGTTGGATCTTGAAGTGGGCGAGAGCTTTCTTCTTGAAGGGCATTCCGTAACGCTAGCCGGGTCAATTAATACGTCAAATTTGCAGACCCTGCGCAACGTTGATAACGAATCGGTGTTACCGGTTAATTTTCTGGATTTAGATGAGAGAGCTTTTATGGCTGGTGATGATGAGGCAGAGATGGTTCGCGGGGAGGTTCAGCGGAGTTTTACCAGACTGACACCATCCAGCATTGTTTTTGGTTCTGCCGATCTTGTAAGACGGCTGGGCGGTTTTCCCCATGTTTTAAATCTTTATCCGGATGCGGGTGTTCAAATTTCCGAGCGTGGGCGCGAAATTTCTAGGATTCTTCCGACCCCGGTATGGGCGGCTGGAGAAGACGGGGTAGAGCGGATGTTTCTGACCTCTACAATTGAGATCGGAGGCAGATTTGCTGTTGCAGTGCCTCTTCTTCTGGGCGGTTTTATTATTTTCGGCACCCTGCTTGCCTCAATTGCCGACAGGGAACGTGAGATATATACTTTTTCTGCTCTCGGTCTTTCACCCGGTCAT
>PWZK01000364.1 GCA_003567495.1 Candidatus Brocadiaceae bacterium | reverse complement strand
TGTACAGAAACGGTCATGCGGAAGAAGACCCGCTGCGCCATCTTTCCCGCCAGAACCCCGCAGCGCACCGCCGATGCAACAGGCGCGCACTCACTGCCGAAGAATGCACGGCACTGCTGAGAAGCGCTCACAGCAGCGAGGAAGTGCGTGACGGTGCTGATCCCTGTACACGAGAACTGCTGTACCGCACGGCTCTGGAAACCGGCCTTCGGTTCAGTGAACTGCGATCACTGAAGGGCCATCACCTTAACCTGGACGGCTCCCCTCCGACTGTTTCCATTGAAGCCGGTTATTCTAAGAGTAAACGTGCCGACACCCTGCCGCTGCGCAAGGACCTTGCTGAAAAATTACGGCAGCATTGCGCGGGCCGTGATCCCGGCGATGTCGTATTCCAGATGTGGAAAACGGCAAAGGGAGCGCGTATGCTGCGCGGTGATCTGGAGGCGGCCGGCATACCCTACCATGACTCGCAGGGCCGGGTGGCCGACTTTCATGCGCTGCGCCACACGTTCATCACCAACCTCGCCCGCTCCGGCGTCCACCCCAAGACGGCTCAGACCCTCGCCCGTCACAGCACGATGGAGCTCACGATGCAGGTCTATACGCTCGTCGCATTGGATACAAAAGAAGAAGCCGTCAATCAGCTGCCCGATTTGACGTTCCAGGATGTAAAAAAGGATACGGCTTGATTGAATCGTCTCCCCGGCATTTAAGATAATAGCACTTCGAATATGCACAATTCACAGAAAATTCTAAAACGGGATATGATCGAATTAACAGCGAAAGAACGCGAACTGATCGAGGAAAGAAGACGCAAGATGATTGAAGAGGAACGGCGATGGCTGAATGCCTTACTCCTGAAAAGCATCCACAGGAGACTTAAATTCGAGAAAAAATATGCTGAAGAAATTCCCTGGGATATTCTGCAAAATCGCCTTGTCGAGGAGAATGGTGATGTGCTGGCAAAGCTCGAATTCGAGGACTGGATGCGTCATCAGTTTGAAGATGCCACTCACCATTACTCAATAATGGAAGAGCAGGAATCAGAAATGTCGTCCATCGAATATAACTTGATCGAAGACCCGGACCTGTATTTCGAGAAAAGCCCGGATGTCGGATATTTCAGTCCCCCGAAATTGAACAAATCGAAGAAGCATAGCGCACACCTCGAAAACCCGATAAACAAGATGGAAAAAACGTCTGATCCGGAACACCGGGCTTCCGATAGCGAGATGGATGATCAGGATAAAGAAGATCTGGCCTTTAATTTCGTGAAGAAAAGATACCGCGAAAACAAAAAATACACAAGAAAGGAGATCGCAGAAGCGGCCGGAGTACACCCGCGACTGCTTTACAGACGACTGCAAGGGGACCCGGCGGATTGGGACACCCTGCAGCGGTATCTGAACCTGATCGAAAGCAAAGACGGTGGTAACATCCACCGCCAGGAGGAGAGTTTTTGATGACTGCGCGATCGGTCCTTTACCGCATGGTAAAGAAGCGCACAGCATAATAAAATAGTTTGACTGCCGGGCACTGACAAACCCCGAAAATTTGTCAGTGTTCCCGGCGATTTTAAAAACAAATGTCAGTGTTTTTGTCAGTCCAAACACTGTCATAAGACGTATCGACCCTCTGAACGGCCTTCAGAGGGTTTTTTTATGTCAGTGCTCTGTCAGTCCTGCGCATTTAATAGAGGGACCTTAAAAAAATGCGGAGGAAGTTAATGAGCACAACGGCCGAAAAAAAACTGTTCTGTCATTCCGATGTTGCCGGGCTTCTGGACATTCATCGCTGCACGCTGCACCGCTGGCGAAACACAGGCCTTGTTCCCGATCCCATTTATATAAGCGGGCTCCCGCGCTGGTTTCCCGAGGAGATCTACGCCTGGCTGGATGCCGGCGCCCCGCCCGTCGAAAAATGGAACCAGATTAAAAAGAAAGTCGGCCGCAGCAATTTTCAGAAAATAAGCCGGTTCTTTGAATAACGTATCGAATAAAGTCTGTCGTGTGTGTCGTAGGTCGTATCACTTTCCGGAGAACGCTCTCCGGACAACTTTAATTGGAGGAGGATCGATATGTTGATGTCGGAAATGTCGTGGGAAGTTCAGCAGGGGAAGTGCACTCGTGTCAATGCGTACCAGCGCAATGACGGCTCGACCGTTGCCAATATTGATATCGCCTACGCGGGCGGTACGAAATCGTGCCGGATATCGCCCCGCGATGTCGACCGTTATGTGCAGTATGAAGGTAAATCGGTCAAGGCCTCCGGGACCATAGAGACACAGCAGATGGGCCGAGACGATGTTGATGTCTATGTCCTGGCGGAAATCAGTGAAACTTCAAAATCTCACAAGTAACCGGAGGGGGGATCGCCGATGACCATTCTTAATGGAACAGCACTGGAACATCAGGCGGATCTCAAAGGCGCCGCCGGCGGCCGAGCCGCCGGCGCGCCTAACCCCCCCTATGTATCACGGGGGTTAAATCCACATTCGATTGGTCTGCACTGGCTCCGTGGAACAGTTGCCCAGGAACGAAAAGATGATTTATGTTCTTTTATAGCAGAGGTTTTCAGCGACAGTGAACCGGTCTCTCAGGAATGGGGACGGTGGCGATACGACCGGGGAGTCAGATTTGAACCTCTGGGAATAGCTCTTTACTACGATTCGACGCCTGATAGGGGAAGGAATATACATGCCGGGCGGTGCTGTCTGGACATACCGGGCAGTGCAATCGACCTGCTTCCACCGGATGGTCAGCGGGAGCTCGTGCAGGAGCTGATGCTGAGGTTTCATTTACGTGCGTCAAGATTTGATATTGCTTTCGATGATTATAAGAGAAATATAGAAGTGTCGGCGCTGTTTGAACATTATCAGGAAGGGGCCGTGGTCGGTTTCAGGCGGGTTGACAGGTATATAGGACAGAAGACTCCGGGTAAAAAAGGGAAAATAAACGACGGCATAACGTTCGGAGTTCGCGGTTCGTCGGGATCTGGTAAATACCTGCGGATATATGACAAAGGGCTTGAGTCGGAGGGAAAGGAGAATTGCATCAGGTGGGAGCTTGAGCTTACGGGAAGTTGTGCCTTTGAGGTCTGCTCAAAAGTCCTTATGTGTCAGAATGTGGCCGCTTACGGCGGACTGCTCGGTGCGGTTATGGCGGGGATTATAGATTTCCGGGTGCGGGCCTGCGGCGCCGGTCAGAAGAAAAATGCTTCGCGACGGGAAAGGATGGACTGGTGGGCACGCATGGTGGAGATACTGGGCGGTGAGGAGATAAGAGTGCGGGGAAAGGTTCCTGAGGCGACCATAGAAAGAACCGCTTCGTGGGTCAGAAGGCAGGTTTCAGGGTCTCTGGCCGCCGTCAGGCAGGCTCTGGGTCCGGAAGAGTTCGATGAGTGGCTGGAAGCGGTTCTTTACCTGGGCGAAATGAAAATGTCGCATCGGCATGTTGGAGCGGTGAATCATTACAAAGCGAGAGCCGGTTAGAAACCGGCACTTTTACTTCAGCAGGGAGATTTAACGCATGTGCAAACAGAACGGGAATGAGGTAACAAAGGCGGGGCTCAACAGAG
>PWZK01000314.1 GCA_003567495.1 Candidatus Brocadiaceae bacterium | reverse complement strand
CTTGTAGCCGCGCTGCGTTCCGAGCTGTTTGGCGTGAGCGATCCCGAACTTTACGAGTTTAAGAAACGCGGCGGGAGGTTCGACTGGCGAAACAGCGTTCCGGATAACCCCGGAGACGCCGCTAACTCTGATATCGGGGGGATATTTGAGCATTTTCATCAAAGCCGCGAGCTCGTTGACACCCTGCCGGCTATGACGGCGATCGAGCGAATAGCCTGCAGTCTGGGGCTGCCCGCTATGGCCGGAGCATCGGCGGGCGGGAACGTGCAGGCCGGCAGTTTCGGAAAAGCTATCGAACTTCTGCGCTCCGCCCGTGCTGATCAATGGTCGATCTCCAGAACCGTAGAATATCTCGGCGAACTTGCCCGTTCCGAGGAGCCCCACGACGGCACCCCTGCGCGTTCGTTTCCCGAAGGCCCGGTTCGCATCATGAACCTGCATAAGGTTAAAGGGCTTCAGGCCCCGATAGTGTTTCTTGCCGGGCCGTATGGTTTTGCCGGGTATCCGCCGGATTTTCATATCGACCGCAGGCGCCGGGGGGGTGCCCGCGGCTACCTGAAACTCTCTAAATCCGAAGGTTTTGCGCGCAGAACCCTGGCCCTGCCCCCTGATTGGAAAAAATGGGAGGAGGAAGAAGAGAAATTTGCATCCGCCGAGCGAAAACGTCTGTTGTACGTAGCCGCAACTCGTGCAGAAAACAGGCTTATCATCACCCGGCGTGAGAAAGGCGGACGAAGTAATAATCCGTGGGCTTTTTTCGAAGCCACTACCGCTGGTTGTCCGGTCGTGGATACGCAGGGGAATCCGCCGACCGCTCGTCTCCCGTCCAAAGCGGAAACGCCCGGCGAGGAAGAAGAGTCCATGATAGATACCGGGGCCGAGCTGGAACGCATCAGAAAAAGCAAAAAGTTGATTCAAAGGGCAGGTTACGCGCGACAAAGGGCAAAACCGGAGATGCAGCCGCCCGGCGGCACGCTGCCCGGGCGCCACTACGGCATGGAATGGGGCAGCCTGCTGCATACGCTGCTGGAGACCTCGATGAAGGCTCCGGCTGCGGACCTTGTTTCGGTTGCCAGGTCCGCGACTTGCGAACTTGACATGCCCGGAGAATTTGTGGAAAAAGCCGTTGACGTGGTAAAATCCATCGCCGGGGATCCCGAAAACATATTTGCCAGGGCCCGGCGCGGCGAACGTTTTCTGACCGAAGTGCCGTTTACTTACCGGCAATGTGAAGAAAATGGGCGTCCGCTTTTAATTAGCGGGGTGGTGGATCTTGCCTTCCAGGAGGAGGATGGCTGGGTTGTCGTGGATTATAAAACCGATGCGGGCGCCGTCGAAGAGGCGGGCCGGGCGGCACTGACCGAAAAATATGCCGCGCAGGTGGAAAATTACGTCAGGGCGTGGCGGGAATGCACGGGCGAAACGGTCAAGGAGGCCGGCATTTATTACACCGAGGGTGGCGAATACGTGCGGTGTTTTTGCCGTCAGGCATAAAACTTTTTCAAACGACGCGAAAAAGTTTTAATATAAACGACAACGGCAACTATTACGACAACGGCGATCCGCAGATTACGCAGATTACGCGGATTTACGGAAACGGCGGGGACGGCAATTACGAATTATTAGGAATGAGGAATTAACGGCAACGGCTACGGCAGAACGGACGGAGTTTTGTCTTTCACCACGATAGAGTTTTTTTGCCTACTTTTTTTTCCAAAAAAAGTAGGTTGGGGTGTGCGGAACTATTGCCCGCTCGTGGCTATTCCGAGTTCCTTGAGTTGTTTTTCCTCCACTCTGGTTGGTGCGCCGGTTAGCATGCAAATGCCCCGCTGAGTTTTTGGGAATGCAATGGTCTCGCGTATGTCGTCTATGCCCAGCAGCTTGCTCACGACCCTGTCCAGTCCGAGTGCGATACCCGCGTGCGGAGGTGCGCCGTGGTTGAGCGCGCGCATGAGAAATCCAAACCTGTCTTCGATCTCATCCTGCGTATAGCCAAGTATGCGGAAGACCTGCATCTGCACCTCAGGGTCGGATATGCGCACGCTGCCTCCGCCGAGCTCAACGCCGTTAAGCACCAGGTCGTACGATTTGGTGCGCGCTTCCGTAGGGCGCTCTTCCAGCAGCCCGATATCCTCTTCGTACGGCGCGGTAAAAGGGTGGTGCGGGAAGGTCAGACGTCCGTCTTCCGCGCGTTCGAATGCCGGTGCATCCACGACCCAGCAAAGCTCGAATTTATCCGAAGGTATCATGTCCATTTTTTCAGCGACATGCAGTCGCAGCGGCGCGAGTGCCCGGTCGGTTTTATGTCGCATATCGGCGGCAAAAAGAAGGAGTGAACCGGGTTTCGCATTAAAACGCTCCGCTATAGAGTTGAATTCTCCCTCACTGAAAAATTTGGCAACCCCACCGGCCGGTCCGTCGTCTTCGACTTTAAACCATGCGAGTCCGGGCAGGTCGAACTGTTTTACCCATTCTATAAAACCGTCGATTTCGCCCCTGCTCATTGCCGCGCCGCCGGGCACGCATATCCCCCTTACGCATCCGCCTCCTTCAACGGCGTTTTTAAAGACACGGAACCCGCAGCCTGCAGCTATGTCGCTGATGTCGCCTATTTCCATACTGAACCTCAGGTCGGGCGCATCGGTGCCGTATCGCTCCATTGCATCGCCGTAAGTGAGTCTCGGGAGCGGAAGCGACAGCTTTTTCTCCGGTGCAAGCTCAAAAACCAGCGACATTGCCTTCTCCATGATGTCCATGATGTCGTTTTCATCCACAAACGACATCTCTATGTCAAGCTGAGTGAATTCCGGCTGCCGCGAGGCGCGCACATCTTCGTCACGAAAACATTTTACTATCTGGAAATATTTATCAAGACCGCCTACCATCAGAATTTGTTTGAAAAGCTGCGGGCTCTGCGGCAGAGCATAAAACGAACCCGGCGTCAGCCTGCCGGGCACCAGGAAATCCCTCGCACCTTCCGGGGTGCTTTTGGTGAGGAAGGGGGTTTCTACTTCAATAAAGCCTTTTTCATCGAAAAAACGACGAAACGTCTGTAAAATGCGGTGACGCATGTGGAATATTCGGAATATCTCCGGTCTTCTCAGGTCGATGAACCTGTAGCTCAGCCGGGTCTCAAGCGATACTTCTCCGGGGTTATCCACATCAAACGGCGGCGGAGCGCTCTCATTATGCACCAGGAGTTCTCCGGCTTTTATCTCCACCATTCCGGTTGGAATGGCCGGATTCTGCATTCCATCGGGGCGTTTCGACACCACGCCGCTTACGGTTATGCAGGATTCGCTGCGCAGCCGGCCCGCGCGTTCGTGCAATTCAGCGGAGTCTTCGGGGTTGAATACGACCTGGACTATTCCCGTCCTGTCGCGCAGGTCTATGAATACCAGTCCGCCGTGGTCGCGCCAGTTTGCCACCCATCCGCTGACCGTCACTGTGTTGCCGATATCCGATTCACGCGGTCTTTCGCAATAATGTGTTCTTTTCATCATCTTTTTTGCCGTGTTGATGTTTTTCCATAAAAATTTCTACAAGCGATTCTTTGTCGTGATGAGGATTTTTCTTTTCACGGTGGTCTG
>PWZK01000333.1 GCA_003567495.1 Candidatus Brocadiaceae bacterium | reverse complement strand
CGAAATGGCCAGAGATATAATAAATGGCGGAGACATCGGTCATCCGCGGCATCTTACCCAAACAGTGCTTCGGAATCGCCGGGATAAAGGATGGCGACTGGAAGGCATTGTTCGATTTTGCCGCTGAAACGAATGCGGAGGCGCTCCAGATAGATCTGCCCCCCGAATCGGACTTTGAACTGCTCCGCGAGCTGACAGCAAGCAGCGGCATCTCAATATCGTCCATTTCTGCATACTCTACACTGCTGCTGGGGCCGGATTCCGGGGAAGCAAACGAGAAAAACCGCACCCGTATCGCACGCGATATTGCCGCAGCTACGGGAATGGAACAAGGAGGTGGCCAGAGTCAGGATATTGCCCGGATCGAACGCGCCATTGATGCCGCCTCGGCGCTGGATGTGCGCTGCGTCAGCCAATTTGCCGGTAATGACCCGGAGCGGGATTTCGGAGAAAACATAGCAAAGTTTAAGGACGTATTCACCCCCCTGGCCCGGCGTGCCGAGGACTCCGGTGTGACGCTGGTGTTCGAGAATTGTCCGCTGCTGAAAGGACAGCCGCCGGTGGTAAACAATCTGGCTTACTGTCCTGAGGCTTGGGATGCCATGTTCGCTGCTGTGCCGCTATCCTCGATCGGACTGGAACTTGACACAGGGCACCTGCCATGGCTTGGGATCGATCTTATCCGGTGTATTCACGATTATGCCCCGCGTATTAAACATGTTCATTTGAAAGACTGTATAATCGACGAGGAAGCCCTGTACCGTCGCGGACAACTTGGCGGGAATTTCTATGAGCACGGGGTCCCAGGGGATGGCGGCATTGATTTCACTGCTGTGACCGCGGCACTGGGAGCCGAGAGCTATACCGGGGCACTCACCCTGGATTTGCGCCCGACGAACAAGGAAACCGTCCGACAAGGGGTGCGTTATGTGCGATCAATTTTAGCAAAAAACTAACTGAGAGATCAAAAAATGAACAGTAGAGAGCGCATATTAACTACCCTGGACCACCGTGAGCCTGATCGCTGTGCCACCTATATATGGATCAGGGGTGAGGCGTTACAACAACTCATGAGACACCTGGAAGTCAATAATCAAGATGAGTTAGAACGGAGACTCGGTATAGACCGGTGGCGGAAAATCGGTTTGGCCTACGAGCTGCCGCCGGATCATGAGGAACGCATAACCCGGTTTATGCCGGAAGAATTCCGGGAGCGGGAAGAGTTTAAAATAGAGCAAGACGGTCGCGTGATGCGGGTCCACGATGACGTGGACTATTTGGAGGATGTCGTCCACCACCCGCTCCAGGATGTTACTGACCCGGACGAGCTGCTTAAGTATCCGTTTCCCGAGCAGAGACGAAATGAAAAAGTTACCGACGAACACAGGTTGTCAGTGCAGCAGACAAAAAAATCGGACGCCGTAGTGACGGCCAGGGTAGTACAGCCTTTCAAGAAGACGTGTCAACTTCGGGGCATGGAAAACACCATGTGTGATATGCTGATAAATCCTGACCTGATGAACGCTGTTTATGATCGCCTCTATGCCTACAATACAGCTACATCCGTGGCTCTTGCTTCCACGGGGGTGGATGTCATAGAAATCGTAGGGGACATTGCAATGCAGGATCGCCTGATGATGTCGCCCGAGCTGTGGCGGCATTTCGACAAACCTCGTATTGAGGCGTTAATCAAAGCAGTCAAAAGGACCAATCCCGCAACGAAAATATATATGCATTCGGACGGTAAACTTACCGATATAGTGCCGGATCTCGTTGAGGTCGGGCTTGATATACTTAATCCCGTTCAACCCGAGTGTATGTGTCCTTTCGAAACGAAGCGAAAATGGGGAGACAGGCTCGTTTTGCATGGCGCTGTAAGTATGCAGCACACCCTGCCTTTCGGCAGTGCGGATGACGTAAGGGAAGTAGTTCACCGCCTTGTTGCCGAATGCGGCGCAGGTGGCGGGTTTGTCCTGGGCCCTGCCAACATGATTTTGCCCGAGTTTCCCGTCGAAAACGTGGTCGCTATGTACGAGGCCGCCGGTGATCTTTAAATAACAGAGAGGACAAATAATGAAAGCAACTGTAATTCGCAAAAACGAAGTTTCAGTAACTGAAACCGATTGGGGGAGTTTGCAATGGTTGGTCAGTGAACAGAGCGCACCGGGAACACACATGACACTGGGGCGTGTGACTTTCAAGCCCGGCGAAAGCAATGCCGAGCACAGGCATCCCAACTGCGAGGAGATCCTGTTCGTTGTTGAAGGAGTCATCGAACATACTTTTCCAAAGGGTGGTCGCGTCCGGTTGGAGGCGGGTGATTGCATTGTACTGCCGCAGGGTGGAAATCACCAGGCAACCAATATCGGTGACACCGACGCCGTCACCCTCGCCATCTACAACACCCCGGATCGTGAAATCAAACTGAAGGATTGATAATAAATATGTTAAATAGTGTTTTGAGTATCTTATTTGTAATTATCTTGTTTTATTGCCTGCCTGGCGGCAGACAGGGCAAAAAGATTTAATTGAGACGCTGTAAGTGTTGTTTACATAAGAATTAGGAATTAGAAATAAGGTACTATGCATTTTCAGAGACTTCGCTCAGAAAATGGGGCGCCTGCCTGCAGCAGGCAGGCCTTCGGCGCAGTTTTCAGGTACGGATAAATATCCAATGTCCAATGTCTAATTTCCAAGTTGAAAGGACGGCATTTTTTGCTCGCCTTGTTTGAAAACACAACATCTTTTAGCGCCAACGGCGCGGCATGCTAAAGCCTGTGACGGCGCGAAAGTCCGGCAGGACTGAAGCAGAGTCACAGGAAACGCCGCACGCCGCAATCTAGCACTGAAAGTGCGGTATAATATCAAGCCTAGCCCGCATATTTCATAAACCAACGACAATAATTAATATAAATAACCATTATGTTTAACCTTACAGGGCACTTTTGCCGTTTTTGGAAATTTGCATTCTGTATTTTAGCCTCAAAAAAAGGCGGTTTACCTGCCTGCAGCAGGCAGGCTGGAAACGCCTGAAATAAGCGGGCTAGCGCATGGTCCAATTACATTTTTATGGCGCCACTGTGCGCGATCGTCTATATCGTCCCTTCAGGACTCCCGTTTGTGCGATCCCCTATCCTGTGACTGCGCTGCGGCCCCATTCGGGGCCTTCACTCCGCCACAGGCTATAACATATCGCGCTTCCAGCGCTTACTTCGGTAAGCGCTTTATGTCCTGACATCAACAACAAATTGTCGATATACTAAAAAATGGTGTCGTTTCATTCTTTTTCAAGCGAAGTCTTGAAAAAGAATTAGTTCCTTTGTCATTGGATATTGGATATTTGTCATTCGTAATTGTTTTTTAGGCCCGAAGGACCCTCTGATTCATAGCCCGGGGCGCAAGCCCCGGGGAAAAGGCGCAAAAAACAGAAAAGAGCCCCGACGGGGCGATTCAAACGTTTGGCGAACTCAAGTCAATCACTTCCGCTTGCCCAGTTCTCTGTCCATGATTTCCCATGCTTTTGATATGTAAAACCGGTAGTTCTCCAGCGGAGTCCCGTTGGGGATACGATGGTCGAGAGCAATTACGCACCCCCCTGTT
>PWZK01000313.1 GCA_003567495.1 Candidatus Brocadiaceae bacterium | reverse complement strand
TAATCAGTCGGCCCTTCGGGCCTGACGACAATGCCTGCAAGGCGCCCTTTTCCGTAGCCGTTGCTGTTCGTCGTTGCCGTTGTCCTAAGCCCTCTGCACTAAGCCCTAAGCTATTCGCCGTTGTCGTTTATATTAAAACTTTTTCGTGTCTTTTGAAAAAGTTTTATCCTGGTGGATTTGTTGGAAATACAGGCTCAGGCCGGATAAACGTTCTCTGCGCCGTTGGCATACCTGCCCCTCGCGTCCACTATCAGCTTCGCATGACGCTGAATCATGTCATAGTTAAAATCATCGTGGTCGGTGACCAGAAGTAAACAATCATGGCGCCCAATAATTTCCGGGCTCAGCTCGCAGCTCGTTAAGTCAAACTGAAAACGCCGCATTTCGGGAAACTCCGGCACGTAAGGATCACTATACGAGACCTCCGCGCCGCCCGCGCGCAACATGTCCATTAACCTGACCGAAGGCGACTCCCTCGTATCGTCTACATTCTTCTTATATGATAAACCCAATACCAGGACCCTGCTGTCCCTCAACGCCTTGCCGTGCTCGTTGAGCGCATATACCACCCGGCTTAATACCCACTCCGGCATGGATGTGTTTACCTCGCCGGCCAGCTCAATGAACCTGGTGTGAAGGCCATACTCCCGCGCCTTCCAGGTCAGATAAAATGGGTCTATCGGTATGCAGTGTCCGCCAAGACCCGGCCCGGGATAAAACGGCATGTAACCGAACGGCTTGGTCGATGCCGCCCTGATCACCTCGAATATGTCAATGCCCATGCCGTGCGCCACCTGCTTCAGCTCGTTGACCAGCGCTATGTTTACAGCGCGAAATGTGTTCTCCAGTATCTTTACCATCTCCGCCGCCTGGGTAGATGATACCGGCACCACACTGTCAACGACCTGCTCGTAAAGTGCAACGCCGACCTCCCGGCAGGCCTCCGTCTCGCCGCCGCATACCTTGGGAATAGTGCTGGTGTTGTAGGAAACATTTCCAGGATCCTCGCGCTCGGGCGAATAAGCCAGGAAAAAATCCTCGCCTACGCTGAAACCCGCCCCCTCCACACGAGGCAATAACTCCTCGTGTGTGGTGCCCGGATATGTGGTGGACTCAAGACATAAAAGCTGACCCGGGCGAAGGTGAGGCAGTAAACTCTCTAGCGAACCCGTAACATATGACAGGTCAGGCTCGCGATGCCCGTCCAGAGGAGTAGGCACGCAAAGAATTATGGCGTCGGCATCGCATGCGTTACTGAAATCTGTTGACGGACAAAAACGGCCCGACTCGAACCAGCGTTGAAATTGCTCCGCCCCGACGTGTCTGATATACGTGCGGCCGCGCTTCAAAGCATCCACCTTCTCGCAGTCCGTGTCCAGGCCGATCACCCTGAAACCACGCTCGCAAAAAAGACGCGCCAGCGGCAAACCGACGTAACCAAGGCCTAAAATGGCAACTACCGACTCATGAGCTCTGATCTTCTTGATTAGTTTGTCTTTCACTGTAAACTTTATCTATAATGATGTTAAATTGATAAGCGGGCCGGGGGCCCTGCCCGTAATTTGACTGATATTATATACCCAAAAAAGCTTACAGCGCAACTATATTCCGGGGACAGTATGCGGTTTTTCTGTTGACACGGCCGTGGCAAGTTGTATAATAAGAGCGGAAAACAGAAAAACCGTATACTGTCCCCGGAATATCTTACAGGCATCCGTGCAGGAAGAGAGATTCATATACGTCGGCGTCGGCGATGATATTCGATATCAGCGCCTGTTCATTGGCCTGATGCGCCACCCCTTCGACAGTTGACCAAACGATCGCCTGATACCCGGCTTTTCGAAAGAAAGCGGCAACCGTGCTGCCGCCGAGGCCCAGAGGGTTGCCTTCGATATTGCGGGTCGTTTTCAATGCTCGCTGCATCGCCTTTACCACCGGTGCGTCAGGCTCGGTGGGCGCCGGCGTGTCGAGCCGATTTTCTATCTCCATTGTGGTATGCGTGCCGTATTTAGCATCTGCTTTTGATATTATGTCTTCTATCGTCTTCAGTATGCTATCAATCGGGTAACGCGGGAGAATCCGGCAGTCAAAGCTGAAGGTTTCTTCGCCGGGTATGGTATTGATATTCGGAACGTTCCGGCCGTGGCGCGTCGGCTCAAAGGTGGATACAGGCGGGCGAAATAGGTTGTCTTCGGCGTCGAATTGCCGGTGAAGAGCAGTGTCGAGGTCTTTCACAATGCCGGCCATGGCTCGAAATGCGTTGTCGCCCAGGTGAGGCGTGGAACCATGTGTTTGTTTTCCCGATACGTGAAAGTTAAGCCAAAGCACACTTTTCTCGGCAATCTCTATCAGAGAACCGTCATCGTTGCCACCGTCGGCAACGATAATATAATCGTCTTTGCTGAAAAGCTCGGGATGGGAGTCGAGCAGATATTGCAGGCCGTATTCGCTGCCTGTTTCTTCAGCTGAAACGACCAGCAGCGCGATATCGTTCGGCGGGGTGATGTCTGAGCGCAGCAGACGTCTTGCCCCCAGCAGCGAGGCAACAATCGCCTGCTGGTTATCTTCCACCCCGCGGCCGTAAAGGATGTCACCGTCTACATGCAGTTTATATGGATCCGTTTTCCAACCTTTCCATGAGCCGTCTTTCAGCCTCTCGCCCGGCGGCACTACGTCAAGATGTGTCATGACCCATATGCAGGGTTTTTCCTTTTTCCCCCTGATGCGAACGAAAAAGTTGGGGCGTGTGCCTTCAGGCGTGCGCGGATCGGGCGTGTCGTGGTGCACAGGGGCCGGGAAACCGTATCTCTGGAGGAATTTTTGTAGCACTCCGGCCTTCTTCCATTCGCCCTCGCCACCCGACTCGGGGTTCAGGGCGGGGACTGCGGTCAGACGGCGCTGAAGTTCTATAACGTCGTTCTTTTCGCCGTTGCACATTTTTTTATTCCAGCATCGTTGATTTGTGAAATATACTGTCGGGTTCAAATGAATTTTGATCGTCATATTTTAATGTCGCTTTTACGTAAGGTCAAGTGATAACGATGTGGAACGTGGGAAGTAGAATGTGGAAAGTGGTTACGGCAACGGCTACGACAACGGCAAAGACAACGACAAAGGCAAAGTAACCGCAAAGACGCAAAGAACGCAAGGACGACTACGGCAAAGGCAAAGGCAAAGGCTAAAAATCTGGGTTAGGACTACGGCAACGGCGGGATGGCAATTACGAATTAGAAATTAGGAATGAAAAAATCAACGACAACGGCTACGACTAAACGGCAAACGACATCATTTTTAAGTACATCGACAATTTGTTGTTGATGTCAGGATATTAAGCGCCTGCCGAAGACTAGCGCTGGAAGCGCGATATGTTATAGCCTGTGGCGGAGTGAAGGCCCCGAATGGGGCCGAAGCGCAGTCACAGGAGAGGAGATAGCACAAACGGGAGTCCTGAAGGGACGATATAAACGATCACGCACAGTGGCGCCATAAAAATGTAATTGGACCATGCGCGTGGTTTGATATTATACCGCACTTTCAGTGCTCGATTGTGGCGTGCGGCGTGTCCTGTGACTCTGCTTCAGTCCTGCCGGACTTTCGCGCCGTC
>PWZK01000259.1 GCA_003567495.1 Candidatus Brocadiaceae bacterium | reverse complement strand
GCCCGGCCGATTTCAAGACTGGAGGAACTGAAAAATAAATTTGACGGTGCCGACCCCTCGCTTCAACCGGGCATTGCTCTGGATATTGCGGGCGAGATCGATAAAGAGCAGGAATCGGAAAAAGGCCTTCTCTCATATATCGCCGAAGAACTTGAAAGTATCGGTCGCAGTATAGCCGGGAAAAACCCCGTGCTTGCCGCCAACTCTCTGGCCGTCTTGTGGCGGCCGGCTTTTGGCTGGCGGCAGGTATCCGGGCGGTCTCGAAAAGCGCCCGATTGGATAGAAACGTTGGATTGGCCGGCATTGATGCGCGGTGAGCTGAGGGAAAGCCCGTATTATCTCGACATTATAGGCTTTCTGCCGCAGTGGCTGCCGTTCGACTGGAGCGATGTGCTTATGCAGTCACTGCCCTACCTGTCTCAAAAAGGCTGCAAGAAAGCGACGGAGCTTTTTGGAGGCGATATTCGCGACAAAAAAACAAAAGAAGCGATAAACGCCGTTTTAACCCGCCCGGATGCACGTTTGGGGGCGCTTCTGTGGATATGGGATATTTATAAACAGGCGCCTGAAAAAAAAGCTGATGCGCTGGAATTTGACGGCGCGTCACTTCTGCGCAGAATCCTCGCGGCCGCAGCCGCTGAAGGGAGAGCACGCCGAGACCGGGATAAATCCGGCGAATCGGTGTCAAATGCACTGAAGGAGGCCTTTTCCCGCGAGGGGGAAGATGCCGTGGAACTTGCCGCTCGCCCTCTGGATGCCGCGGCGGTAATGGCGCTTATTAACCTCATTGATCGCAACCCGGGTCTGAACGACTACGCCCGCAAGAGACTGGCCCGGGCGGTTCGGGCCGCACGTCCGGAATTATTCCGTGTTTCAGCTCCGCCATGGGAAAGCGATGCCATTTACACCACTAAAGAAGGCCTGGCACGACAAAAAAATATATATGAGGAAATAGTCAACGTTAAATTACCTGAGATAATAAAGCAAGTAGGCGAGGCGGCCAAATTCGGGGATCTGAGTGAAAATGCCGAATATACCGCCGCCATGGAAGAGAGGGAACGACTGAGCCGGATGGCGGATCAGATAAAGGAAGATCTGGCCGGTGTGCGTATCATTTCGCCGGATATGCCTGACAAACAGCATGTATGTATGGGCAGCAGGGTCAGGGCGCTTGATTGTAGTTCGGAACGGAAACAGGAACTGATATTCCTTGGCCCGTGGGACGCAGATCCCGATGCCGGAATATACGCATATAATTCCCCGCTCGGGATGGCGTTTATGGGCGCTGAAAGGGGCGGAAAAGTCGTTTATCAGACGCCTTCCATCAGACGCGAATGGAAAGTGCTCGACATTGAACCGGCGCACGAATTTTTGTAGAATAGCGGGCTAATTCCAAGTCGAAAGTCGAAAGCACATCTGAACATTTTCAATCAAAGGGATATAAAGATGCCGGAAAGAAAATTCACCGTTACCGCCGCACTGCCATACTCCAACGGGCGTTTGCATGTAGGGCATATAGCCGGCTGCTATCTGCCCGCCGATACGTTCGTCCGCTATCTCCGTAGCCGCGGCGAGGATGTGGCTTTTATTTGCGGCAGTGATGATTACGGAGTGCCAGTCGCCCTTACCGCCAGAAAAGAGGGGAAAACTCCCCGGCAAGTCAGTGATCATTATCGGAAGGTGCAGAAGGCCGACTTCAAAGGTCTCGGCATCGAATTTGACACTTACGGCGGCACAAGCAAACCACCGCACGACGAGATCAGCCGGCAGTTTTTTCTTAAGGCGCACGAGAACGGATATCTGGAAAAAAGACGGCAAAAACAACTCTTCGATCCGGAGGCTCAGATGTTTCTGCCGGATCGCTATGTGGAAGGTATCTGCCACCATTGCCAGTCGCCGGATGCACGCGGCGATCAGTGCGAGACCTGCGGACGCCAGATAGATCCGGAACTGCTCGAACAACCTCGCAGCACCGTAACCGGTGCGCGGCCGGAGATCAGAGAAACGGTTCACTGGTTTTTTCTTCTTTCAAAATTTGAAGATCGGCTGCGGGACTGGATTGAATCGCACACCGAATGGCGCCCCATGGTAAGAAATTTTGCGCGCGGGCTGCTGGATGCCGGGCTCCCGGACAGAGCAATAACACGCGACCTGGAATGGGGCATACCGGTTCCACTCGAAAGCGATCCCGACGCCGAGGGGAAAGTGCTTTACGTCTGGTTCGATGCACCGATAGGCTACGTTTCTTTCACAGCCGACTGGTGTGAACGCGTGGGCCGCGGCCGCGGCGATTACGAAAAGTGGTGGAAAAACCCGCAAAGCGAGATTGTCCACTTTATAGGAGAGGACAACGTCGTATTTCACGCGCTTATGTGGCCGGCAATGCTTATGGCACAGGAGGATTTCGAGCTCCCCTCGCAGATCCCGGCCAACTGTTTTCTCAACGTGCAGTTCCCGGGAGAAGACGAACGTAAAATATCGAAGAGTCGCGGAAACGCCATCTGGATCGGAGAGTATCTTAGCAGCTATGACCCCGATCCTTTACGGTATTACCTGACCATGATAGCGCCCGAGGACCAGCGTACGACGTTTAAATTCGATGACTTCATTAACCGCAACAACGACGAACTGGTCGCCTGTTTGGGAAATCTGGTGCATCGCACGATAACTTTTGCGCATAAATACTGCGAGGGGAAAATACCTACAAGAGGCTCTATCTCGCAAGAAGACCGGAGTAGGCTTGAAGCAACATCAAAGTTGCCCGACATAGTGGCCGGGCGCCTGGAGGACTACGGCTTCAAGGCCGCCCTTCACGAAATCATGGCCGCCGCCCGAGAAACAAATCGCTATTTTGATATGCGTAAGCCGTGGGTCTTGCGCAAGGAAAACATGGAGGAATGCAAAACTGTTCTGAACGTGCTGCTGAACACGATAAAAACCCTGGGAGTAGTGGCGGAGCCTTTTTTGCCGTTTGCAGCCGCAAAAATAAGTTCGATGCTCGCATGTGAAGAATGTGAATTTTCATGGCACGCGGCAGCTCAAGCGCTGCCCGAAAATCGTCCGCTGGGCGAAGCGGAGATTTTGTTTGCAAAGCTGGAACACCCGGAGGCGTGATCCCGAATTTCGGGGTAACCCGCTTTTTCACACGTTTTCAGCCGGCCTGCCTGTCTGCCGCCAGGCAGGCTGCAGGCAGGTGACTGCTTTTTTTGGGGGCTAAAATGCAGGGTATGATCTTAAAAAGTCGAAAATGTGCTTTTAGGCGCTTAATGTCCTGACATCAACACCAAACTGTCGATGTACGAAAAAAGATTTACCAAAAAGATAAATACCCAATATCCAATGACAAAGGAACGACCTAAGCAAGCGCTGAAGGCGCGATATGTTATAGCCTGTGGCGAAGCGGAGGCCCGAAAGGGCCGTAGCGCAGTCACAGGGGAGAGGGGATCGCACAAACGGGAGTCCTGAAGGGACGACATAAACGATCGCGCACAGTGGCGCCATAAAAATGCAATTGGACCATGCCCGAGGCTTGATATTATACCGCACTTTCAGTGCTCGATTGCGGCGTGCGGCGTGTCCTGTGACTCTGCTTCAGTCCTGCCGGACTTTCGCGCCG
>PWZK01000254.1 GCA_003567495.1 Candidatus Brocadiaceae bacterium | reverse complement strand
CGCTTAAATACGTGCTGAAATCTAAACTGCCGGAATACAGCCGAAAATACGACATGGAACTGGCCGGCGGATCGGTGTTTACCCAGATGGACCGGGAGCAGAGCCTGATACATCTTATGCGCGTTAACATCCTCAAAAGGATGGAAAGCTCGATTAAGTCTTTCGAGCTCACGCTGGCCGGACTGCTGAAGAACGTTCGTCATCATATCGAACGTATCGACGCACATGATGACTCTTCTGAAATCGAAGAGTTCAGCATTGAGGATATCGAGCTTGAAGATGAAAACTTCGCCCCGCACCTTATAGGACGTAAAATCAAGGTGCTGCTCAAGGATGTCGATCAGGTTCTATGGAGACAGGAACTCAAGGAAGATGAAGAACTGCTTGTCAAATTGCTGCGCGAAGCGCGTGAAATCGTCCCGGAGCGCGACAAAAAACTTCAGCAGCTCAAGGATGTGATTGCCGGCAAATGCTCAAACCCCATCAATCCGGGGAACCAAAAAGTGCTGATATTTACGGCTTTTGCCGACACGGCCGAGTATCTGTATAAGAATATTGCCCCCTGGGCGGAGAGCAATCTTGATATCCACTCTGCGGTGGTCACCGGCACCGGCAGCATCAATAAATCAACCATGCCCGGCATTCGTAAAGACATAACCACCATTATTACCTCATTTTCCCCGAAGTCGAAAGAGCGCGCTAAAATCGATGAGACATTGACGGATGAGATCAGCATTCTGATATCCACCGACTGTCTTTCAGAGGGGCAGAACCTTCAGGACTGCGACTGCGTTGTGAACTATGACATCCACTGGAATCCGGTGCGGATTATCCAGCGCTTTGGGCGTATCGATCGCCTGGGCTCCCAAAATGAAGTTATTCAGCTTGTGAACTTCTGGCCGAACATGGAACTTGAGGAATATATCAATCTGGAAGCCAGGGTCTCGGGCCGTATGGTGCTGCTCGATATATCGGCAACCGGTGAAGAGAATATCATAGAGTACTCCGACGCGGGCAAGATGAACGACCTGGAATACCGCCGTCGTCAGCTCCAGCAGCTCCAGAATGAGGTCATTGACCTCGAAGAGCTCGGCGGCAGCATTTCGATAACGGACATGACATTCAACGATTTTCGTATGGACTTGATCGAATACCTGGAAAAGTATCCGGGCAGGCTTGAGCATATGCCTCCGGGAGCTTTTGCCGTTACAAGCGCCGACGATCTCGTGCAGGACGATATCGGCCCCGGCGTTATCTTTTTCCTGGAGAATGTTTCGGGCCGCATAAGGACCGACAGCACCTATGCCCTTGCGCCGTATTACCTGGTATGGGTGTCCGAATCGGGCGATATACGGCTGAATTTCACGCAGACAAAGCAGATACTGGATATGATGAAGAACCTGTCTCTGGGACGCACTCAGCCGGATGAGAAAGCGCTGGCTCGTTTCAACGAATTAACGCGAAGCGGAACCGATATGAGCAGATATCAGAGCCTGCTCGGGAGAGCTGTTAATGCCGTGACGGGCAAGGCCGAAGAAAAGGGAGTTGAAAGCCTGTTCCAGCGTGGCGGCACCGTGATCAGCAAGGATTCGTTCAAAGGCATCGACGACTTTGAGGTTGTAGCGTACATGGTTATTGTCGATTGAGCAGCTTGAAGGGTAATTGATTTTAATGGAAGAAGAGACCCCGAAATCATCAGTTTATGATTATCTGGCTATTCCCGAAAGCTGCGGGCTCGGGAAACGGGTTTTTAAGAAACTTTTCCACGAGAATACAAAACTTCTCGCTGCTGATAAAAAGGCGTTCAGCGAAGATATTGACCGGATAACCTGGGAGTATACTCTGAAACCTTCGACGATACAGATACAGTCATACGAAGACGAAGAGCGGGAGTATCCGGAGGTTGCCGTCATCGATGTGGCGCTCAAGACGCGCCGCCGCACCGCCCGCATTGCTGAGGTCATGCACCGCGCTATACCGTATCCGCTCCTTCTTGTTTTCAGAGTGGAAAACTGCTGCGCTTTCAGCACGGCGCATAAACGTTTCAGCCAGGCGGAGAAGGACGCTATCGTTGCTGAGAATATGATACTCACGCGCTGGATTGATTTGAACGAGCCGGCAAAGGTGCAAACGGACTTTCTTGGAAGCCTGAATATCGTCGGCCTGCCGCATACGCATTTTTATGCATTCTACTCGGCCCTTGCGGACCGGCTTTTGGCTTTTGAATGCGCACGATTGACCGGCGAGTACAGGCTGGAGTCTAAAGCAGTGGGGGATCAATCAAGGCGAGAAAGGCTGGCGGCCTGTCACGAACTGGAAGTGGCGATTGATGACTGCAAAACGGCTATAAAGAAAGAAACGCAGTTCAATAGGAAGGTGGAGCTGAATACCGAGCTTAAAGAGCTGCAGTCAAAGCTGCGTGATATGTCGGGGATGTTATAACTCGATTCTCGACAATTACTATTGTTTAATATGATCAGAAATATGGAAAGAATGGCAGCCGGTTAAGGGATTTGCTCCAGGTATTGCCGGCATTATCTATGTCCCAGGTTCAAAAACTAATTGCTGAACTTAAAAAAGAAGGTAGGATATACAAAACCGGAAAGACAAAAGGGGCTTTGTGGTATCCAAAAAATAATGCTTATTAATTGCGCCATCATAAATACTTGGCGTAATTCCGGCGCAATTCCAATCCCCTAAGTTGCTTGCAGACAACACAATATATTGCGCCAAGCATTGCGCTGTTTTGCGTTTTTGGCGCAATAGGCAATAAAAGTTATTATTTAACCGCTTAAAAATAAAAAAGAAGAACACAATAGAACGGAGAAAAAGATGGAAAAACTGAACCCGAAAACTGACGGCTCGTCGCCGGATGTCGTTGAGGAAAATATTGAACAACTGCGAACGTTGTTCCCTGAAGCCTTTACGGAAAGCTCGGAAGAAGACGGGCCGCGCTGGAAAGTTGATTTCGAGGCATTGCAAGAAATACTTGGCAGCTACCGCGAGGATCCATCCGAACGCTACAGCTTCACCTGGAACGGCAAGGCCCGCGCCCGCCGTCTCGCACAGACACCGTCCACCGGCACACTTCGCCCCTGCCCGGAAGAATCGGTCAACTGGGACAGCTCGCAGAACCTGTTCATCGAGGGCGATAACCTGGAGGTGCTCAAGCTCCTGCAGAAGAGCTACCACAGGAAGGTCAAGATGATCTATATCGATCCGCCGTACAACACCGGCAATGATTTCATTTACCCTGACGACTATCGCGACAATATCAGAAACTACATGGAGCTGACGGGACAGACCGACGATGAGGGCCGCAAACTCTCGTCTAATGCCGAAACCTCCGGCCGCTATCATACCAACTGGCTGAACATGATGTATCCCCGTCTGAAACTGGCACGGAACCTTCTGCGGGATGATGGGGTTATTTTTATCAGTATTGATGATGAAGAGCAAACGAATCTAAAAAAATTGTGTGATGAAATTTTCGGGGAGGAAAACTTCATAAATACAGTTTCTGTAAATATGAAAAATATTGCTGGTGCATCAGGAGGTGGTGAGGACAAAAAACTGAAAAAGAATATTGAATATCTTCATGTATATACAAAAAATTAT
>PWZK01000093.1 GCA_003567495.1 Candidatus Brocadiaceae bacterium | reverse complement strand
GAAGGGTATCTTCTTATTTTCTCGCCTGCAAAGTCAAGCACATCGCAAAAAAAGGTCGTTACTGGCTTTATCGCAAGACGTTAAGATGGTTCAAACATAATAACCACTTCCGGAACTCTGAGGATGTTTTGGAGAAGGCGAAAAAGCTGGACGCCTCCGGCCGGCAGGCCGGGTGGCTTTCTTCAACGCTCAGGGCACTTTCCTCGCTCTGCTTCGGTGATATGGGAAACCTGGTTAACAGGGAAATAACGAATGACCCCAAAAAACTGCTTGACGGCACCGCCATACTCGAACTCGATGCGCTGACCCAGCTGGATAGCACACAAATTTTTCAATACCAATCTAAGGGTAAAAAAATGTTCGCCTGGGGCTGAAATTGACTGAGCGGGAATGCTGCTTTATACTTTCACAGTAAATTCACGGGCAAAATTTGCCGCAGCCGATTGAGGCTGGCCTTTTTTTACAGTTTTTTCTGGTTGCTTTTCGCGAAACTGCAACCGATAAGATATTTTAAAAAATACCTTCAGGTTGGAACTATGAACAACGATAATATAGAGCTCAACAGGGAAATACTACAAAAGGCGGCAACCGAACAGTCGTTTGAGCGAGGCGAGGAATATTATGAGTGCTCTATGGTGGAAAGCCCGATCCGTGAGGGGAACACCATAAGGGCCGAAGTGACTGGTAGCGGCATGGCTCTCTACAGTGCTAAGATTTGCCTTGAGCCGCCTTTTCATACCCGATGCACTTGTCCTTATGACTGGGGTGGCATTTGCAAACATATCGTGGCGCTGGGATTGACCTGGATCAACTCCCCTGACTCTTTCCCCCGTATGGAAGAAAAAACGGAAGAAGTGAAAAGCGAACTGGAACAGATATTTGCCGGACTGGGAAGAGATGAATTGGCAGAGATGCTTTATGATCTTATCGGCCACGATGAAAACCTTCGTTTGAAGGCACTTGACTGGATAAAAGACCGGGATAAAGGCGTCGACCAGTCTAAGCTCCAGGAGGAGAGGCTGATGACACTTATGGATTACGCACTCGAGACTGTGCGTGAATTCAATGCTTACGGCGGCGGGCCGGAAGAAGATGAAATTGAATGCTGCGATTATATGTATGAAATGTGCGAAATATTGTCTGATGAAAACTTCAATATTCCGAGCGTGACACGAAAAGATATTATCTCACGATTCATGGAATGGTATCAAAAGGGTAATTCCGGGCTCGTAGACCCGATACGGGAGGTGATTTTCAGCGCTGCACGATCCAAAGAAGAGTGGAAACTGGTTATAGAAGGACTTGAAGCGACGGGAAGCGACTTTGATCGCGACACCATAATGCAGATCTATCTTCGGGAACTGGAGGATGAGAAGACATATGTTAAGATGCGGACAAATGACCTTGTTATGGGAATGGATTATTATGATCTGGCCATGTATTACCATGAAAAAGGGGAAGAAGATGAGGCGGCCCGCATTGCACAGCAGGGCGTAGAAAAAGGGGACGGGAGGATTAGAGATAACATTGTTTACCTCAAAAACTATTATCTGGAGAGAGAAGATACCGAAAAGGCAGTTGAATATGCGCTGCAGGAATTTAAAGAGAGGCCAAGTTTGGAATGTTATAAATTTGTCCTGGATAGCTGCCAGGGTTCAGAAAGAGAAGGGCTTCGCAGTAAGATGGTTAGGCAGCTTGAAGAGAAAAACAGCTGGCTTGGTGCCCCGGTGCTTGCCTCAATTTATGCCGAGGAAAAGCAATATGACCGGATTATGAATCTGGTTGAACAGCACCTAATGAATCCCAGAGAATATGAAGAATTGCTCTGTAAAGAATATCCCGAGAAAATGATTGCTTACTATGACCGGCAGATTCAGGAGTATATTGAACGCAAAAACCGTAAAAGTTATGCAAAGGCGGCCAAGATGACCCTCAATATCAGAGGCGTGTATAAAAAGGTGTTAAAAGACCCGGATAAGTGGAGCACCTGCCTCAATTCCATTTTGAAAAGGTATCCCCGGCGTTACGCACTGCAGGAAGAATTCAGCCGAATCTGTAAATAAGAGGAAAATATGAAAACCGCCTGGACAACCGACATACATCTGGACACGACGATCAAAGGGCATTGATCTCGTCATCCTACGGGGCGAGGTGTGCGTATATCACTGTGGTGTTAACGCTCTGGTGTCCCGCGAAACTTTATAAATACTCACGCCTTTCATGACGAGGTGGCTTGCGAAGGTGTGGCGGAGCGTGTGGAGTGAAAAATCCTCGATACCACTCGGCTTCACTATAAGGCGTTTAAACTCTGCAGAGAGTTTTGAGTTGGGCATGAACTGCTCTCCATTTTGATCTGTAAAACAATAACCTTCGGACAGACCCCGGCACAAAATATCTTCCTTCAAACGAGAGCCGCTTTCAACGTTGGAAGAACAAACATTAATCGACAGCCCGGCTAAAACCCGTGATATTGGCAGATGACGACCTGAAGTCTCTTTTTCATCCGGAGCAAGCTCGTATATGTTATCCGGGAGCAGGGGGGAAAGTTTATAACAGGCCTGGTGGTGGCTGCCCAAAAAAGTATCGGCCCATTTTTTTGAGATTTCTTGTGTAAGATGGACGCAATCTGATAGTTTGAGATGTTCCAGATGTGTTTTCAGGCGGGACAGGGCGTACTTCAGGTCTTCTGAGCCATCAACATCACCTTTTAGCCATGCGTATTCGTGCTTAGAAACGGCCTCTGCTAAATACAGGCCGACTTTAAGACTATTCTTTGCTTTCTCACTTGCAGCCATATAAAGCTCGAAAATTCCAGTTTCAGAGCCATTTCAAAAAAGCGCTCACATCAGAATGATAGACAGGCGCAGGCAAAAATGCAAATGCCCTTCTCGAAATAATAAAACAAATCACGAGTCGAGCGTGGTTGCCTGCAAAGCAAGCCTGAAAAATTGACACCAGCAGGCTCTTTCCATTACAATGTTGAGGGTTGGAAGGCAGCGGGAAGGTCAGATCAAAGAGGATGCATAGAGTCATTACCGTTAGACAAAAAAACTCTCGAAAAACAGTCCACTTAGCATACCATGACGATAAAGGCCATCAGAAATTTACAAACCTAAAACATTATATTGAAACACGATGCGCCCGTAGCTCAGGCGGATAGAGCGGCGGTTTCCTAAACCGCAGGTCGCAGGTTCGAGTCCTGCCGGGCGTACCACTACCTTTCTCTATGCAATACATGGGCTTACAACTGCAAGGATAGCGTCCATTATCTGGCTAGATGACCGCATGATAGCAAAAAGTGATCGCAAAGATTTTGCGCCCGGAGGTGTCTTGTTTCTGATTTTAAAAAATGCGGCGCATGTTTTGTTTTAAAATCGCATCTTCAGGCGATCCCTCTGATGCGATACTTTTTATTCGCCAGCTAAAACTGTCGTTGATTGTTTCAAATTTCGCAATAGGATAGGTTTTGGGAGGCATATATGTTTTTCCTTTTCCAGGGATGGAAATTAAACGTGATAAACATTGTGCCTCCCATTTTATTTATATTTGTCAACATGATCAAGATAGTGCCTTTTTTATCTTCTTTAGCTCTTCCCATCGCTTGGGGCTCACGCACCCCAG
>PWZK01000318.1 GCA_003567495.1 Candidatus Brocadiaceae bacterium | reverse complement strand
GCCTTCCAACCCCGAACATCTCGACTCAGAAGCGCTAAAGGCCGTGCTTTCGCGCCGGCCCGCCGCGGAGTGGTCCGAGACCCTGACGCCGACCGACGATTACCGGGAGCGCATCGAAGAACTGTCGGCACCGCGCGATTTGGAACCCGGCCCTTATTTCCTCCTGGCGGCCCACGACCCGAAAGCGTTCAGCGGCGAGGGCGCAATTTCGCGCCTCGCCTCCCGGCTCACCGGCTCGCAGGGAGGGGCGGACAGGATCCTCTCATACTCTCCCGTCTGGGTCAGCGACCTCTCGCTGATAGTGCGCACGCGCCCGGGCGATCCGGCTATCAAGGGTGTCGTGCTCGATGCCAATAGCGGCGAGCCAATTAAGGGCGCAAACATCCGCATCTGGGCGCTGCAAACGTGGAACCGGGAGCTGGAAGAACTGGATCCTACAGAGACCGGTCCCGACGGCACGTTCCGGGCGGTGGGAAAAAATAATCGCAATCATCTTATCCTGGCCGGCCACGAAGGGCAGCAGCTTGCAAGCCGGACCGGCTACCGCGTGCATCAACACCGGCAGAGCAGCCGGAGCTACGAACAAACCGTGTTTTTCACCGACCGCGCCATCTACCGGCCCGGCCAGACCATACACTATAAGGGCATTTGTATAACTGTAAACCAGGGCGAAGACAACTACGAAGTGATCCCGAACCGGCCTGTGACGGTAGTATTCAGGGACGTTAACGGGAAGGAGATAGAACAACACAACACACGGACAAACGACTACGGCTCGCTAAGCGGCAGTTTCACCGCACCGCGCGATCGGCTGACGGGACGTATGTCCATCCAGATCCAGGGCACTCCGCGCGGTCAGGTCCCGGTCACCGTAGAAGAATATAAACGCCCGACATTCAGGGTCTCGCTAAATCCGCCCGAGGATGCCCCCAGGCTTGGAGATACCGTTAAACTGTCGGGCACGGCCACCGCCTACACCGGCGCGGCAACCGATGGCGCCCAGGTGAGCTGGCGCGTCGTCAGGGAAGTGCGATATCCGCCTTGGTGGGGCTTCAGATACTGGTGGCGGCCTCCAGCGCCGCAGGAGGCGCAGGAGATCGCTCACGGCACCGCCAGAACCGGCCCGGACGGCGCATTTCCGGTCGAGTTCATCGCACAACCCGACCCGGCCGCAGACCGCGAAGGCGACCCGACCTTCCGATATACCGTTTATGCCGATGTAACAGACGCCGCGGGCGAAACGCGCTCGGCAAAAAGGACGATAAATGTTGGTTATACCGCTCTGAACGTGTCACTGACGGCGCCCGATTGGATTACTTCACAAAAACCGACGGAGATCGTCGTTCGAACCACCTCGCTCGACGGCGAAGCACAAAACGCTGAAGGTGCTCTGAAAATCTACAGCCTGCGCGAACCCGATAAAATACACAGAGCACCGCTCGGCGGCCGCCCGCACATGCCGCATCCCCGCGTCGGCGGCAAAACCCGCGCAGGCGGCGAATCCGCCCCCGACATGTCGGAGCCGGGCGCCTGGCCGAGGGGAGAGATGGTGGCGGAAACGGATTTTCGGACCGGCCCGGACGGCCGCTCGGTGCACGATTTTACGCTGGAGCCCGGGGCCTACCGCGCTGTGCTCGAAACCAGCGATCGATTCGGCAAAACGGTCAGGGCCGAGCTGCCGCTGCGCGTGATCGATCCGGAAGCAGACAAGCTTTCTCTGAAAGTGCCTTACCTGTTTGATGCTCCGTCGTGGTCGGTAGAACCCGGCGAGGAATTTACGGCGCTTTGGGGCAGCGGATACGACCGGGCACGCGCTTTTATCGAAATCGAACATCGCGGGAAAATACTGCAAAGCTATTGGAGCGACCCCGGCACTACCCAGGAGCAAGTGACGCAGGAAGTGACCGAAGAGATGCGCGGCGGTTTCACAGTCAGGGTGACCATGGTGCGGGAAAACCGCGCTTATATCGATCAGAAACGGGTCGATGTGCCATGGTCAAATAAAGAACTTGATATAGTCTGGGAAAGATTTACATCCAAGCTGGATCCGGGCGAAAAGGAAAAATGGACGGCCATAATCAGGGGGCCGGATGCGGAGAAAGCGGCCGCCGAGATGGTCGCCACGCTATACGACGAGTCGCTGGACGCCTTCCTGCCGCACGAATGGATGGGGGGCTTCGATGTTTTCCGCCGCGACAGATCAAACCTCCGGTCGAACTTTGAGAATTCAATGCTGTCTCTCAGGCGACTCAGGGGCTCATGGCCGCTGGATCAGAAAAGCGTCCGGATAACCTATCGCTCGTTCCCCCATGAAGTAATTGCAAACCTCTGGGGCTACCGGTTCTTCCACCGACCCCGGGCACACGGCATCGATGGAGCTGCGCGGATGATGGCGACGGAAGCGGGCATCGCCGATGCCGAAATGGCTATGGAAGCCAGCGCCGACGCCGTTGAAGCGCCGGAGGCCGGCGAAAAACGCGTTGAAGAAGAACCGCCGGCCGACCTGCATCCCGGTATCGACCTTGACCACGTGAGCGCTCGCAAGGACTTCAACGAAACGGCGTTTTTCTTCCCGCACATGGTCTCCGGCAAAGACGGCGAGGTACGCTTTGAATTCACGATGCCCGAAGCGCTCACGCAGTGGAAATTCCTCGGTTTCGCCCACGACACCGAGCTGCGCGCCGGGCTGCTCACCGATTCCGTCGTAACGGCAAAAGATCTGATGATCCAGCCCAACCCGCCGCGGTTCCTGCGCGAGGACGATGTGCTGGAGTTCACCGTCAGGGTGACCAACCAGTCGGCTGCGCGACAGAGCGGAACGGTGCGCCTTACGTTCTCCGACGCCCGAACCGGCAACAGCATGGACGAGGCGATGGGGAATGCGGAAACCGAACAAAGCTTCAGCGTGCCCTCGAAAGAGTCGCGCACTTTCTCTTGGCGCATAGAAGTGCCTCAGAAACCCGGTATACTTATCTACAGGGCGGTAGGTTCCACCGGCCGGCTTTCGGACGGCGAAGAAGGCTACCTGCCGGTGCTATCGCGACGGATCATGGTCACCGAGTCGCTGCCGCTGCCCGTGCGCGGCCCGGAAACCAGGCATTTCGAGTTCGAAAAATTGCTTGAGTCCGGCGACTCGGATACGCTCGAGAGCAAGACGCTCACGCTTCAAATGGTCTCGAACCCAGCATGGTACGCCGTGATGGCGCTGCCATACCTGATGGAACAACCGCACCAGAGCGCCGATAACGTCTTTAACCGACTGTATGCCAACTCTCTGGCGAGTTACATCGCGCGTTCCGATCCAAAAATCCGCCGCGTTTTCGATCAGTGGAAAGGCACGGATGCGCTGGACAGTCCGCTGGAGAAGGACGAAGATATTAAGGCCGTTGTGCTTGAGGAAACTCCATGGGTGCGTCAGGCTGAATCGGAGAGTCAGGCCCGGCGTAACGTCGGCATACTCTTTGACACGAACAGGCTGAATCAGGAAACCGGCCGCGCACTGCACCAGCTCTCGCAGATGCAGCACGCAGACGGCGCATGGCCCTGGTTCCCGGGCGGGCGGCCGAACGATTATATCACGCTCTATATCACCACCGGTTTCGGGCGCCTTCGCCACCTGGG
>PWZK01000205.1 GCA_003567495.1 Candidatus Brocadiaceae bacterium | reverse complement strand
TCTTTGGAGAATTACCCGAGCAAGAGCATAGCTATGCCTCTTCGCTTTTTTTAGATCATATTGAAGATGAGCGGTATGAAAATTTAAACCCGGCGGCAGTGGAGGTGCTGATTGAGGCCCCTTCAGCCTTATACCGGCATTTGCCCGACGTCGACACATTCATCACAAGGCGCTCCGTGATAGATGCTGCCGGTGAGATCGGCAGGCAAAGAGATATTGACGAAATGCTCATCCCGGCGTTTACCAGCCTGTATTTGAATGCATTTCGCGAGCGTTGGAAAGGACGCACTCCCCTGGATTTCTCTAAAATGATTGAAGGTGCAAGGTTGCGCTATGCGCTCACGGTCCCGTTTAGCGATAGCGATGAGGGGCCGAAGCAGCCGGCTGCTGCTTCGGCAAAAATCTGGCCGGGAGGGTTTGATCTCGAAGGTTTGCAGCCGGTTGTATTTTCCGAATATGGAGAAAGTCTCGGTGCCGAGTTGCTATGGGATAGTCCCGACGAGCCGATTTTGGTGATTTTTGATACGGGTGAAATTTACGGATCGGGGGGTGAAGAACAAAAATCCGCCACCTATTATCTTTACCTCTGGGAAGAAGAAAAACTGCCCGGCAGCAAGCCCCGCAACCGTCATTACGGCCTTATTCTTGAAACCAAAAATCTCGGCGAAGGCGCTGCAAATGAGTTCGATTCATCCCTCGGTTCGTTTGCCAGGCTGTGGAGTGAAAATCCTGGGATTGACGACCGCAGCCTGCTGCCGGAGGTAAACCAGGTTTTTCATGTTCACCGCAATTACGGCTATCATAAAACATATTTGCCGAATCGTGGCGCCCCGCTGTCTCTTAACAGATATGCGGGATATTTTGAGGTTAGTCGGCCATCGGAAGACGAGATAAGGGAATCGAAAGAGGAATTTGACAAGCTCAAGGTGCAGACCGCCGAAATGCGTAAGAAAGACGAGAAACTGAGTAAAAAGATAGAGAGCACAAAGAAGGAATTTAAGCCGAAATTGGAAAACGCCGAAAACAAATACGAGTCCGAGATTCAAAGCGCGAAAAAAGCGCTTGGAAAAGCCGAAGAAAAGGGGAATTCAGGTGAGATCAGAAACAGAAAGGCCGCCCTGGAGGAGTGGAAAAGACGGCGCAGAACAGGCATAGAAGAGGTGTTGAAAAAGCGAAACAAATTGCTCGACGACCTGGAAAACAAACGACTGGGCCCGCGCAGAACCGTTGAGGAAAATAGGCGCAGAATCGAGTTTCTGGAAGCCGCCATATCGGAGATTAAAAACAATACTTACACCTTTGCTATCGGTTCAGCGGGACCTTCCTGGCTTCTGATTGACGGCGAAGTAGTTTTTCATTGGTCGGAGGAAGACAGATTAAGCAGACGCCGCGGCAGATACACAGGATTTAAAGAAACGGCGATAAATCTGAAACCGGGTATGCGCAGATTTGAGTATTTGTACGCTTCTTCTGGAAGGGATTACGTAGCCAGTGTTTTTTGGAAATTGCCCGGCCGAAGACGGGGCGATAGGATGCGTCCCGAAACCTTCAGATTTGCCAGGGCCGAAGTGGAAGACGGCCTCGGACGCAAATCTTCTCGCCCCATCGCCTGGAAGCCGGTCGGAGACACTCGTATAAGCAGCAGCGCACCCGATATGATATTATTCAACTTTTCTGTTCCGTGCTCCGTAAACGCACCCGGAATCGAGCAGGAAATGTTTTACAGGTGGGACTTCGGTGACGGCGACGCACTGGAAACCGATAAAAAAAAGATAGAACATCTATACTTGCAAGGCGGGCATTATGATGTTGTTCTTGAAGCCTTCTCGGATAGGGCGTCAGAGGAACTGCTCTGGCGAACGTCTCAGACCGTTCACGTTCATCCTCCATGGGATCCTCAAACCCCTCTTTTGGACATCAAAAAAGTAGAGAGGATGATACTGGAAAAGGATTTAAGCCAACATCCGGCGCAGCATCTGCTCAGTGCTATAATCAATGTTGAGGAACTGGATCCCGACCGCGTATCATACAACGACTGGAGAAGGCACGTACTTAAATCCATAGGTGAGCGTGCGGACGAACTGGCTGAAATATCTCCGGCGTGGACGTTTCGGGCCGGTAATGCATGCGCAAGTCCGATGCTAGCGCTTTATTCCGAAGCTTTGTCCTGCTACAGAGCCGCATCCGCACATATGGAAAAGTATTCTCCCGAATGGCATCGCGCGAGGCTAATGGAAGCCGGCGCTCTCGCCAGATACGGCAGGGGAGAAGAGGCCCTGGAAATACTGCAAACGGTTGAATACCACCGCCATTGCGTTTTCAGGGAACATTTGAAGGGTTGGTGGACATTCAGTAACATAGCAGTCGATGAACAGAAAATAATCGACTACAGCAACTATGCCAATCATGGAGAGTTAGTGAACGAAGCTGCTGTCGAAACCAAACGCGGAGATGGGAGGGGCGCGATACGATTTAGCGAAAATGCTGCCTCGGTAAGGCTTCCGGTCGCCAACCAGCCTGATTATCCTTCTGTTACCATAAGCATGTGGTTGCGACCGGACTCTCTTGACAAAACCAGGCAGATAGTAACCACGAACGGATTTACACTGTTCCTGGACGAAGGCGTGCCTTCTATCAGGTGCACGGTGGATCGCATCAGAGAAAAAGCATCCGAGGGCCTCGTAGCGGGAGAATGGCAAAATCTCACTCTGGTGCGTAAAGCCGGCAGTTATATTCGCATGTTTCTCGACGGTAAAAACATACTGGAGCGTAACATTCGGGATTCCGGTCCCTATGTTGATTTGCTCAGGTTTGCAGGCGATGCAGGCGGCAGGCGTGAATCCTTCGAAGGCGCGTTATCTGACGTCAGGGTGTTCGATAAAGCCCTGGACGAAAAAGAACTGAGCCGGCTGCTGGTTGATGATGACTGGAACCGCATCCGAACCGAAGCACTTATGGCAGCCGGCAGAGGGGATGAAGCGATTGATTTTATAAGGAAATGGAGAAAAAAATTACCGGGTAGCGCTCCGGACGACCTGGTGAGACACGGCGCCACTTTCCGACGCATACGAAGCCTGATAGACAGAGGAAGCAGTGCTGCCCTTCTTGAAGCTGATGATCGGCTGCAGGAATTGCTGCAGGCCGCACCGGAGAGGCTTGTTGAGCCGTCGTTCAACATTTTGATGTTAGATATGTACCTCGGCAGCGATGCTTACGAGGTAGCTTATTATCAGGCAAAACGGATACTGAGTCTGGACTTGAATCCAACGCACAGGGCTTCAGTAATGGCACAGAAGGTTATAGCACTTAGCGGCCTGGAGAAGTCAGATGAAGCCAGGCGTGTTTTTGCCGAACTTGAGGGTGAATACCCCTATAGTTCCGCCATCCGCCGCGCCAGAGAAGCGCTCGGAAAATAGTGTATTGGATTGAAACATCAAAAACAGGTAGAATATAAGTTTTCAGCGAACTACCTTTCGCTATTAAAACGTCAGGGGATAATATGAGCAATACAGCGACAAAAATCGAAAGCAGCGAGAAATTGGTAAAAAATATCGGTCTTCTCAGCAAAAAACGCGAACGTATATTTTCCGAACTCGGGCGGGTTATAGTAGGCCAGCAGGACGTGCTGGAGCAGCTTAT
>PWZK01000256.1 GCA_003567495.1 Candidatus Brocadiaceae bacterium | reverse complement strand
GTGAAATTAGGAATCAAAAGGCGAACGGCAATGTGGAATGAGGAGTTGAAATTTACGGCATTTTTCCCACATTCCAGATTCCTCATTCCTAATTCCACATTCCGGCTTGTCCGGGTTGGGCTATTTGACGAACCACGGTTTGCCCTTCGGTCGAGCCTCAGTGACGCATCTGCGGTGTCAGGCTGCGCTTGGAGTGTGTAAACACACCGGCGCTTGCCTTCCTTGCAGCTACGACATAACCGTGGAGAAGAAAAAGGCGGCAGCCGCTTTTGTGAAAAAAACATGACCAAGAAAAATAAAAAAAACAAGAACAATGGCGCGGCCCGCAATGGTTTATGGCGTGCCAAAAAAAAAGGTGGGGAGTTGCAACAAAAGGCTCCAGGCCGTGTTACGTCATTTTTGCTTGACCACTGGGCCCAATCGATCTCACTGCTGCTGCTTATTGCAGGTATGGGTATTTTATCCGTTATTGCCGGGCCGTCGCCCGGATTCGTAATGTGGTTCCCGGCCCCGGAAAGCTACCGGTCGCCGGTTGATTTTGAATATATTGACCGGCGTGCCACCCGTGAACGCAGGGAAAAAGCGATGTATGAGGCGCCGCTGGTGTTCACGGACTACCGCGACCAATTTGACCGGAGCGTCGAGAGGTTGGAAGATTTATTTGAAACCGGTGAAGTCGATGCAGTTGCTGAATCTGAAGAGGTCAGAGAAAATCTGCGCTCAGCGCTGGCTTTTCTTCGCGAGCGGAGAGAAGAACTGTATGAAGTTCTGGGTGAGATGAGAGAAATGGTCATGGTTTCTCCTTTTGATTGGGGTCTTCATGCCCCGCGCGATCCGAAAACTGTGATAGTGCAGCGAGAAAAGGACGACGATGTGAGCGTGGGGAGAAAATCCGTAGTGACTCTTTCGTCCGGGAGCAGTGCTTTTCGCGAGCTTATTTCTCCGGCGGTTGCAGACCTTGAGGAAGAGGAAAAGATCAGTATTGCTGATGCACTTGCGGGTGCATTGAGTCCGACTGCGAGGCTTGACATCCGCGCTTCAGAACGCAAGGCTGATATGGCGGCTGATATGCCCCCTGTGGTGCATGACATTCAGTATGGCGACATACTTGTTCGCAGAGGGGAGGTTGTGGGTGCGGAGGAGATGAGGCGTATCAGGGCCGCGTTCAGGGAATATGTTGCATCTGAGCGTGGGGCCGGCTTCATTACTCAGAGACTTCTTGGCGTTTTGATCGTTTTTGTCTTGTTTGGGTGTGTGTTTGTGCTTTTTTATAAAAAAAACCGGTCATTTGAAGAAGTCGGCGTTCTGTCGCCCGGACAGTGGTTTTCTCTTCTCTTTATTGTTCTCGCGCTGATCGGTTCAGCAAGCCTGTGCATTGCTTATGGGCTTTCCAGTTATTTAATCCCCCTGCCGGCCCTTGTAATGATTCTATCGCTTATCTTCGGGTGGAAGATCGCTTTCGTTATAGCGGCCTTTATCCCTGCGATAATAGCTTTATTGTCGGGTTCGGCTGGAGTTGAGTTTCCTGTTTTTATGGTAGGTGGTATGGTGGCGGCGTTGCTTACAGGCCGGGTGCGCACGCGCGGGCATCTGATCCGCTGTGGCCTGGTGATAGGGCTGGTTCAGTCGGCTGCTTTGCCGGCATTTCAGCTTGCAGGTCCGGAAGCCGCGGACTGGTCTTTTCTGATGTTTTGGAGATATTCACTGTTTTTCAACAGCTTCCTGGCTTTTAGCAACGGCCTTTTGAGTGGTTTTCTTGTTACTCTTTTGCTGCCGGCAATCGAGCGGATATTCCATATTACTACTGATATACGTCTTTTGGAATGGAGTGATCCCAACCAGCCGCTGCTCCAGAGGATGCTGCTGGAGGCGCCGGGCACGTATCATCACAGCATGCTGGTCGGCAGTCTCGCTGCAGAAGCTGCCGAAGCGATCGGAGCGAATCCTTTATTGACAAGGGTCAGCGCTTACTTCCACGACGTCGGAAAACTGAAAAAGCCTGAATATTTTGCGGAAAACATGAAAAGCGAGGCGCATAACCCTCATGATGAACTTGCGCCGACAATGAGCAAACTTATTATTACCGCCCACCCGAGGGACGGAGCGGAGATGGCCGCCCGAAGCGGGCTTCCGCCCGCCGTTCAGGATATCATACTGCAGTCTCACGGTACGACCAGGACAGCCTATTTCTGGCAAAGGGCCCGGCGGCAGGCGGCAGACGGGGATTCTCAACCGTCCGAAGACTCATTCCGTTATAAACTGCCCAAGCCCATGAACAAAGAGGCGGCCTGCGTTATGCTTGCAGACGCTGCCGAGAGCACAACCAGATCGCTGCAGGACCCGGGCGGGGGGAAAATAGCAGAACTTGTCCACCAGACTATACTCGACAGGTTGCATGACGGGCAATTGAACGATTCAGGGTTGTCTATTCCTGATCTGGCCTCGCTGGAAAAATCGCTTGCCAGGGGGTTGAGTGCTGTTTTTCACAAACGGGTCAAATATCCCGAGAGTGAGGAAATCCGGGCTAAACAATCCCAGGATGGAAAGTAGGCGCTTAATGTCGCAACATCGCCACTAAAACTTTTTCAAAAGACGCGAAAAAGTTTTAATATAACGGCAACGGCTGAGCGGCTGGGTTTTTGTCTTTCAAAAACAACAGGAAAGAGCCCAGAAAGAGCGATTCAAATACCCAATGTCCAGAGAACGACCAAGTGCAAGCGCTGAAAGCGCGATATGTTATAGCCTATGGCGGAGCGCAGGCCCCGAAAGGGGCCGAAGCGAAGCCATAGGGTAGGTGACGCGAGCAAAAAAAGAGTCCTGAAGGGACGACATAACCGTGGAGAAGACAAGCGCGCCCCGGAGACCTGATGGTGATTATGCCGCCCTTACAGGGCTAAGACCGATTTGTGGCGCAGGCATCCTGCCTTTTTCCGGCCTGTAGTCCTCCACCCCGAAAACGCTTATGAAAATGACAAAAAGTGATAGTGAAGACATCCATATAGAAATCGCCAATCGGCAATCCGAACTGGATTTCGATGAAGACTTGCTGTGTGGGGTGTTGAAAAATGTTCTTATCGGCGAGGGATTAGCTCGGGCTGAACTGAGCGTTGCAGTTGTATCAGATAGCGAAATGAAGGATGTTAACAGGAGGTTTACGGGCCGGGATGAGCCGACGGATGTTGTAGCATTTGTCTATGAGAAAAGTGAATTCGGCAGATGTCTTGTCGGTGAAGTTGTGGTTAACGCTTCTCAGGCAATGCGCGAGTCATCGGGCCTCCGACACGATGCAGGTGCTGAGCTGCTCCTGTATTCCGTGCATGGTGTGCTTCATCTTTCCGGCTGGGAAGATGACACTGATTGCCGGAGAGCGGCAATGAATCGTAGTGCGGTTGATATGCTTGCGCGTGACGGGGTCGAGATCGATAGCGGCACGCTGTTGGACAGCGACCGGCTTTAGCCTGCATTTCTCACAAAGCAACGACATAAATCAGGATAAAAGGCTCTTGTTCATCACGATGGTGATTTATTTGCACCTTTACAAATTTGCAGAGTGTATGTCCACTTTTACAAACGGCGCTTTGCCCTTCGGGCAAGCCTCCAGCGGCACATCTGCTTCAGAAAGCCGCGCTTGCAGTATTC
>PWZK01000102.1 GCA_003567495.1 Candidatus Brocadiaceae bacterium | reverse complement strand
TTGGGATATGGACAGTCCGGAGTCCAGAATTTTGTTCTGGAGATCGTTGATATCCTGCGTATCAATTAGCTCGTGATCTACTTCGGGCAAGGGGTCCTGCCAGACCAGTTCTTCCTCAGGAACCTCCGGTCCCAGGTAGCGCGATCGGGGGCCCATATCGCGATGTGTCAGCTTAAACCATGCCCGGGCGAAGGCGTCGGCGAACTCCTTCGGATTCTCCAAATAGAACCGTGCGATCGGCTCATAGTCCGGGTCATAGCGAAGAGAGAGATCGGCCGTCGTCATCATCGGACGTAACTTTTTCGAGGGATCATGCGCGGCAACCACCATATCCTCATCGTCCACATCCTTGGCCAGCCACTGATGCGCGCCGGCCGGGCTTTTGACGAGTTCCCATTCGTATTTGAACAGCACCTTCAAGTAGCCTGAGTCAAATTGGGTTGGGTTGGGCTTCCATGCGCCTTCAATACCGCTGCTGATCGTATCACCGCCTTTTCCGCTGTGGAAACTGCTCTTCCAGCCTAAGCCCTGCTGTTCGATAGGAGCCGCTTCGGGTTCCGGTCCAACATGGGAAGCCGGCCCTGCGCCATGACATTTGCCGAAGGTATGACCACCGGCTACCAGAGCTACGGTTTCTTCGTCATTCATGGCCATACGGGCAAAGGTCTCCCGCACGTCCCGGCCGGAAGCGACCGGGTCGGGCTCGCCGTTGGGCCCCTCCGGATTCACATAAATCAGGCCCATCTGAACCGCGGCGAGGGGGTTCTCTAAGTCCCTGTTGTCGGAGTAGCGCTCATCGCCAAGCCACTCGTCCTCTGAGCCCCAATAAATATCCTCTTCCGGCTCCCAGACATCCTCTCGGCCACCAGCAAAACCAAAGGTCTTCAGCCCCATCGACTCGAGAGCGCAGTTTCCGGCAAGAATCATCAGGTCGGCCCAGGATATCTTGCGGCCGTATTTCTGCTTGATGGGCCAAAGTAGACGGCGCGCCTTGTCGAGATTAATATTGTCTGGCCAACTATTGAGAGGCGCCAGACGCTGGGAACCGGAGCCCGCACCGCCGCGGCCGTCGCCCATGCGGTAGGTGCCTGCGCTGTGCCATGCCATCCGGATAAGGAATGGCCCATAGTGACCGTAATCGGCCGGCCACCACTCCTTCGAATCGGTCATCAGCGCATAGAGGTCTTTTTTAATATCCTGCAGGTCGAGTTTCTTAAATTCTTCAGCGTATTTGAATGACTCATCCATTGGATTGCTCAGGTTGGAATGTTGGTGAAGCATCCTGAGGTTCAACTGCTTTGGCCACCAGTCCTTATTTGACGTACCTTCGCCTGCAACGGATTTGCTGGTCATGCCAGTAACGGTACATTTTTTTTCTTCACTCATTTCGGCTCTCCTTCATTAAGAGTTTATCTATATTGTCCCTGGCAATTTGAGTTTGTTTAATACTTCCAAGTTTACTATACACAGAATGTTAAGACCCCTTTTTTTTGCAAGGCTCCCCCATATTCCTTCTGGAAAAGCCCCTGAGAGAGGGGGATGTTATATTCACTCCCAAAGTAATTTCACCATTGCTGCGAAATAACCACAACAAAATGCATTTTATCCTTTTGTCATATTGTTGTCAAATTAAGCTTTGATTTTATCTATGTGTTTTCGCACGCAATAACTTTCGCTATATTGAGCACACATTCCCCAACGAGGATATTTAACCGACGTGCTTAATGAGCTTTCTTACGATTAAATATCCCTGTTCAGAGAAATGTGGTTGAGTTGAGTTGAGTTGTCCCCTTTCCCAGGGTAAAAGGCCCTTCCTGTCTGCCGTCAGGCAGGCAGGCCAGCAACCCCGGGCTGTAATTATATAACTAATATCATACTACGCAATTAGCTCTATGAAAGGGTTGCAATCATGGTTTTTTTGGTGTATTATTTCCGTAGTAAAGGGATTGGCTGACGCAACAGAAGGTGTGTTGTAGTGTTGACGAAAAAATGCCGCTATGTCTGGTTTGAGCAGACAAACACTGTGTTGACAGGAGGTTTTGATTATGGAATGGTTAAGAATGGCAACGTGGTCTCCCTACGTGGTCGGTGTGGGAATAGGACTGTTGGCTTGCATTGCGTTTCTGATTTCGAACAAACCACTTGGATGTTCGACAGCGTTCGCGCGCACCAGCGGAATGATAGAGAAGCTGTTTCGGGGCGACAGGGTTCGGGAAAAGGCTTATTACCAGAGATTTTTACCCACGGTCGACTGGGAATGGATGCTTGTAGCAGGGCTGATCGTGGGCGCTTTTACCTCGGCGATTATTTCAAACGAGTTTCAGATTCTACTGGTTCCCGACATCTGGGCGGAGGCGGCAGGAGATTCCGTGCTCCTTCGATGGGGTGCGGGCCTTGTCGGGGGGATCATACTCGGCTTCGGTGCGCGCTGGGCCGGCGGTTGCACCAGTGGGCACGGGATAAGCGGAACGCTACAACTGGCAGTGAGCAGTTGGATTGCGGCCTGCTGTTTTTTCATCGGCGGCATCGCCACCGCTATGCTGCTTTTCAGGGTTGTCCTTGCCGGATAACGTAAGGCCGCACGGCTTTTGAAGAATGAAATTAAACAAGGAGATGGCGGATGTTAAATAACCTACACTCAAAAAAGCGAATACAGTTGCTCATTGGATTCTTGATCGGGATCGGATTTGGTTTCTTACTTCAAAAGGGCGGGGTAACTCAATACGATGTTATCATGCAGCAGTTGCTCCTGGAGGATTTCACTGTCGTAAAGATCATGTTAACCGCCGTACTGGCAGGCATGATAGGTGTTCACCTTCTTCGAAGCTTCGGCTTAGCTCAGCTCCATCCGAAGCCCGGCTCCATTGGTTCAAGTGTTATCGGCGGATTGATTTTTGGCGTCGGTTTTGGTTTGCTTGGATATTGCCCGGGCACGGGGGCGGGCGCGGTTGCACAGGGGGCGATCGACGCCCTCGTGGGAGGGATAGTTGGCATGCTCATAGGCGCCGGCTTGTTTGCAGCTCTTTTCCCTAAACTGGAGTCCGGCGTACTGCATAAGGGCGATTTCGGCGCAAAGACCTTTCCGGAACTGCTCAGGGTCAATTCCTGGGTTGTGGTTGCGGCAGTCTCCGCAATGATAGTCGGACTGTTGTTCTGGATCGAGAAAGCGGGGCTTTGATTCTATGAGGGTCGGCTGGAGCAAGGGGGGGGCGTCCCGGGAGCATACCGGATATTTTTCCACATTTGCTTCGACTAATTTCGCAGGTGGCAGGAACCTGGATTTATGAGTAAGCTAAAAATACCATGTTGTTCCTGGTTGGAGAATTACGAAAAAACCTTCCTGAAGTGCGACATTTTGGCGGGCGTCATAGTAGCGGTCATGCTGGTACCACAGAGCATGGCCTACGCCATGATTGCGGGGCTGCCGCCTGTTGTCGGGATTTATGCCTCGACCATCCCTCTTTTGCTCTATGCACTCTTCGGTTCATCTCACCACCTGATGGTCGGGCCGGTGGCGATACTGTCATTGCTGGTGATGGTCGCATGTTCTGAGTACGCCGAGCCCGGAACCCATGAATATATCCGGATAGTGGCTTTGTTAACTCTTTTGGTCGGGATATTTAAAGTTATTCTGAGATTTTTGCGTGC
>PWZK01000001.1 GCA_003567495.1 Candidatus Brocadiaceae bacterium | reverse complement strand
CCATTTTTCAGCCTCCTTGAATTAAGCGACACATCACCACCTTTCCAGGCAATCCGCCAGTATCCGTCTGCAGGAACCTCCAGCTCCAGGCCGGCGGCAGGCATTATCCGATCCCGGTGCAACCCGGCGACATAAACCGTTTCGAAATTGGTCAGTGAGCCGTGGTGTTCCCCGTCGGCGGTCAGATAGTGTTCACGGATAAAAATCGTGATCCTTTCCGGCATATTTTCCACCCTGTAATCGCGTATTACGGGAGGAAGTCCGGCTTCTTTCAGCCCGCTGAGAACGTCTTCGGCATATTTGTCCTTATCTATCATCATAAGTATTTCTTCGTGCATGCATGCATGGTATCCGATATGCGGGCGCCAAAACATAAGTTTTCGGCCGTCAAAAACCGGCCCTTCGGGCGCATATTCGTCCATGGCGGCCATCAGGGCGAGATCCCGCCGGTTGTCGGGGGAAAGATGTTCCGGAAGGGTATAGAGGGATGCTGCGCCAAGCAGCACTGTGAGCACGAAGGCCGCGGCCCGGCCGCGCCGACCGTTGCTGGCGGCGGTTATTAACGTAAAAAGCGGCGTGCAGAACAGCATCGAACCGAGCGCAAGCGCCGCCAGAAGCGGCAGGAAAGACTGTCGGTACGGGACCGGCACCAGGATGATCAGTGCCAGGGAGGAGGCAAAAAATATTCCGGGCGTCAACCCTTTTCTTTTGGGGGCCTGCATAACCGAGCGCACGATGCCAATCAGTCCGGTAACCGTCAGGGCGCCTGCGCTGATATAAAGCTCGGTGGCATAACCTGCCGGTGAAAACGAATAGCGCCATCGCAAATTCAGCATAACGACCAGGTCAAAAGCCTCCCGGGCAACGCCCATGGCCGCCATCCACGCTGCGTATAAAATCAGCGACGCCGCAAAGACGGCGAAGGACTGCATCGCCCTTCGCCTGCCGTAGACCGGCCAGACTGCAGCCACCAGCGCCAGGGACACTACTGCGTATTTCTGGCTCAAAAGCGCCGCCGCTGCCGCCATGAGACCTATCGTCGCAGCCCGCCAGGGAAAAGAATCGGACTTCGCATAGTTTTTTAATTCAACGCCCGCGCAAAGAAAGTATATCGCCGCAGCCATGGCGGCCATGGCGGGCGCCTCGGGCCGCGCTTCGGTCATCTTAAGAACAAACATCGGAGTCAGCCCGAGCATCCATACGCCCGCAATCGCCCCATGCGGCGATGCGCCCAGCCTGCGGCCGGACATGTAAAGCAGCAGCAGCGTCAGCGTCCCGGCGACCAGACTCAGCGCGCGCAGCACGAAGATGGTGTGTCGGTCCTCGCCGATGCTGAACAGGGGCGCCGCCGCCCCGTGGTAAAGGACGAGGTGGTGTTCGAAAAAATCTGAATAGGGTCGTTCGCCCTCACGCATGAGCCAGGCTATGTTGGCGTGCTGAAATTCGTCGTCGTCAAATGCGTGAAATGCGGTCGAATAGCCCCACACGCATCCAAGTACGACCACTATGACCATCAGCAGGGCAACATCAGGGTTTTTTAATTTATTCATCTGTCGTTGGTTTATGAAAAAGCGGGTTAACCCCAGTGTCCCGTAAACACCTCGACAGCGGGGCCGGTCATGTAGAGGCGGTTATTGGACTCTCTCCATTCAATATCGAGGCTCCCGCCGGGCAGTTGCACGGTAATTTTCCTGCCGGTCAGGCCCAAGCGGCATGTTGCCGCGCATACGGCCGAAGCGCCTGTGCCGCAGGCAAGTGTCGCACCGCTTCCTCTTTCCCACGTTTTCACCTCCACCTCATTTTCGGAAATCACCCGCACGAAATGGACGTTCACCCGCTCGGGGAACAGCTGGTGGCGTTCGATCACCGGGCCCAGCTCACGCCATTTAACTGCGCTGAAATCGTCGACCGGTATGATGCAGTGTGGGTTGCCCGTTGAGACGCAGGTTATTGGCAGGGAAAGATCGTCGATTTCGAGATTTTCGTTTACAACCTCGCCCTCTTCCGGTCCCCTTATGGGGATCGTGCCGCGCTTGAACCGAGGCTCGCCCATGTCCACGCGCACTGATGCGACCCTGTCTTTTTTGAAAAAAAGCTCGAGTTTTTTTATCCCGGCGCCTGTTTCTATTGTCATGGGATTTTTACGGCAAATATCATGTTCCCACACGTATTTTGCAACACATCTTATCCCGTTTCCACACATCTCGGCCTCGCTTCCGTCGGCATTGAATATGCGCATCCGGGCGTCGGCCTTTTCCGAGCGGCCGATAAGGATAAGCCCGTCCGAACCGACGGAAAACCTGCGGGGGGAAATGCTGCGTGCCATCTGCGCAGGGTCTGGCACGTTTTCTTTAAATGTGTCTACAAAAACATAATCGTTGCCGATGCCGTGCATTTTAACAAATTGCATAATCGTGTACCTTTTTGTCAGCAGTGCTAATGGCTTTTTGCGAAGTGTCCGAGTGTTTGGATATTCATTCTTTTTTTGTATTCACAAATACCGGGTCAGACGCGGGGGGAACGCAAAGACCGGTGTTCGGAGGCTTTTCAGGTAATTGTTTCCGTTAATCCGGTATCCCCGGCCGCTCAAGGCGGCGGCCACATCGGGCGCGCTTTCTGTAATTTCTTCTGCGGCCCTTTCCGGGTTTAAGACCCGCAGTGCGTCCAGAAGATCGCTTAGCTCCTCTGCTGCAAATTTTTGCGGCAGGAAGGCAAAAACTATCTGAGTGCGCTCACAGAGTCTTCTCAGGGCATTTAAGGCCTCGGCGGCGATCTCTCCGTGGTCGAAGGCCAGGGCCGGCAGCCGCTCGGCCGGCTGCCAGAACGCACTCTGGGCGTCGTCGCTCCCCCTGACGGGAGGGGCGTCGTGGGCGGCGATCGCGAGGTAAACCGTGCTGATGACGCGTCCGCGCGGGTCGCGTCCCGGCCCGCCCCGGACGCCGACCTGGTGAATCATTGCCGGGGAAAGCCCCGTTTCCTCCTTAAGTTCCCTTACGGCGGCACATGGAAGGTCTTCCTCCTTTTCGACGAACCCGCCCGGCAGTGCCGGATGTCCGGCGTAAGGCTTGCAGCCCCTCTCTACAAGAAGTATTTCTATGCCGCCCTCCGCATTCCGGCGGAAGGCCGCTACGTCGGCGGTATTGAAGAATTTTGGCGGTATTCCTGTCATTATCACCCTTCCCCGCTTATTTCATAAACGGAAAATCGCAAGTAATCAGTGAACTACGTTTTGGATAGTCCATTCAGCAGTGCAGGTTGTAAGCGCGACCACGACTTGCAGCTTTTTGTGGTGCAGGCATCTTGCCTGCTTTACGCACATGGGTTACTGAATGCACACGGTAAATCATAATTGCCGCCATCAATTATAACAGTCTCTCTGCCATATGCAAGTGCCTGGTGGTATAAATCTGGCGCCTGCGCAAGGAACGCCGGGATAGATGTTTTGTAAGTCCTCAGTGAACCCCGTTCAGATTTTTAAATTAGTGCCTGACCGAAAAGTCGGATTTTGAGCGAGTTCGAGCCGAAGATATGCTGGTGATTTTGGATTTTGCGTAGTCAAAAAGAAAGGAAGTTTACTTTTCCCGTCCAGTCCGGTTAATTTGCCTCACAGTCTCGCTTTAGAGACACAATCCCCCTCAATTTGGACGAAAACCTGCTT
>PWZK01000043.1 GCA_003567495.1 Candidatus Brocadiaceae bacterium | reverse complement strand
TGATCGTCCAGATCGTAGGCGATTGACCACACGCCTTTTCAGCAAACGCCTTACGAATGCGCCTTTTGCAACCACAATAAACACCAGAGACAGAGGAAAACCACGATGAAAAGACACCTTCAGATCAGTAAGATACTTAACACACGTTTTATCGCTGTTATTCGTGCACAGAGTTCCGATCAGCTCATAGATGTCGGCCATGCGCTTAAAGAAGGCGGATGCGACCTCATCGAGGTCACCATGACCACGCCCGGCGCGCTTGGCGTGATAGAGAAAGCCGCCGCCGAGCTGGGCGAGGACGTGCTGATCGGCGCAGGCAGCGTGATAGATTCACAAACCGCGCGTGCCGCCATCCTGAGCGGCGCCGAATATATAGTCAGTCCTGTAACCGACTACGACACCATAGACATGGCGCACCGCTACGACAAGGTAGTTATGCCCGGTGCATATACTCCTACCGAAGCATTGAACGCGTACAGGGCCGGGGCCGATTTTGTCAAGATATTCCCGGCCGGTTTCGGCGGTCCGAAATATATCAAGGCGATAAAAGCGCCGATGCCGCAGCTTTCGCTCGTGCCGACGGGCGGAGTGAATCTCGACACCATAATCGACTTTCTCAATGCCGGCGCGGACGCCTGCGGGGTCGGAAGCTCCCTGGTGAAAAAGGAAGCCCTTGAAAACGGCGACATGCAGGATATAAAAGACACGGCCGCTGCTTTCCTGGAAAAAGTCAGAAGCGTGTGCGCGGAATGACGCAGAACGGACTTTCGGAAAAAGCATGCTATAATATAAACAAATCGGAGTAAGATATGATTAAGATAGCTATTATGGGTGCAGGAAGCACCGTATTTGCAAAAAATGTAATTGGCGACTGTATGTTGACCCCATCACTGAAGGGTGCAACCATTGCGCTCTATGATATAAACGCAAAAAGGCTTGAGGAATCACAGCTGATGGTGAACACTCTTAACAGCAATCTCGATGCACGCGCCGTGGTCGATGTCTATTGCGGCGTCGAAAGCAGGAAGGCTGCCCTGGACGGAGCTGATTTTGTGATCAATACCATTCAGGTCGGCGGCTATGAACCCTCGACGGTTATTGATTTCGAGATCCCCGCCAAATATGGTCTTCGCCAGACCATTGCCGACACGCTGGGCATCGGAGGAATATTCCGCGCTCTTCGCACAATACCGGTGGTCAATGCGTTCGGCCGGGATATGGCCGAAGTTTGTCCCGAAGCTGTATTTCTCAACTACGTCAATCCTATGGCAATGATTACGGGCGCCTTCCAGCGCACATTCGATATCCAATCGATCGGCCTTTGCCACAGCGTTCAATCGTGCGCTTCCAAATTACTTGAAAATCACGGTATGAAACAAGAGGGGATAAGATGGAACATCTTCGGCATCAATCACATGGCCTGGTTGTTGGAGATTGAACGCGACGGTGTGGATATTTACCCTCTTATCAAAAAGAGCTACCGCGATGCCCGTGAGCAAATATTGGATATGGGAGGTGCCGGCGCGGTTGTCGAAGCGGCTAAAGCGCGCGGCGATGAAGACCGGTCCCTGGAAAGGCTTTCGCGTATTGCCAGAGACATGGTCCGCCATGATATGATGCTACACTTCGGCTACTATGTGACAGAGTCGAGCGAACATAATGCCGAATATTCTCCGTATTGGATACGCAGGGATCATCCCGAGCTGATAGATCGCTTTGCTATTCCAATAGACGAATATCCACGGCGCTGCAAAAAGCAGATTGAGCAGTGGGAGGAAGTGCGAGACGATATCGTAGCCAACCCTACCCTGGTCCACAAGAAAACCCATGAATACGCCAGTGATATTCTGGAAGCCGTAGTGGAAGATAAACCACTCCGTGTGCATGGAAACGTTCTTAACACAGGCCTCCTGATCTCCAACCTTCCGGCCGACTGTTGCGTCGAAATCCCCTGCCTGATTGATCAGAACGGTATCCATCCCTGTCGGGTCGGCAGTTTGCCTGAAGCCTGTGCCGCGATGAACCGAACCAATATAAACGTACAATTATTGACTATCGAGGCTGCTTTGAGCGGATCACGAGACGCTCTCTATCAGGCAGCCTTGCTGGATCCGCATACGGCATGCGAGCTTTGCATAGACGATATTATCGCCATGTGCGATGAGATGATCCAGGCTCACGGCGAAATGCTGCCGCCTCTGCACTGATGGAACATTCATTTAAAGCCTTTATATTAATACATGTCGTTGGTTTATGAAATATGCGGGCTATCCCGCCGGCGCATGGACGCTATGGATTTCCGTGGACCACGCGGGTCCCGAACCCGTGGAGACGTGCCCCTACCGCAACGCTGCGCCCTGCATGAGAGGCCCGAAAAAATGCGAAAAACGCAATTCCATGAAATTACCCTCCAACCACTCCATCCGGATTTCAGGTCAAAACCGAGCGCACAGGCGCTGAAAGTGCGAATTTTGTTTTTTTAAAAAAAAGCCCTTGACATTCGCATATATGGTGCTTATAATGTCAGGTAGTATTATATATGGCACTGCCAGGCAAACTGCAGGGCCGTTAGAGAGTCGCGGAATAGAGGTGAATATATGCTCTGTCCTTATTGCCGGGAAAACGATGACAAGGTGGTGAACTCGAGGCCAAGCACCAACGGGCGCACCATAAAGCGCAGGCGAGAATGCCTTGCCTGCGGCCGGCGTTACACCACCTACGAGAGGGTTGAAGAGGCCGCCATGCGGGTGATAAAAAAGGACGGGAACAGAGAGGTTTTCTCGCGCGCCAAACTTCTTGAAGGGCTCAACCGCGCATGCCACAAACGCCCGGTCTCCGCCGACATACTCGCTCAGACCGCCGATGATGTGGAACAGCAACTGAACAAGGAATACGAAAATGAAGTGCCGGCCAGCGCCATAGGGGAGGTGGTGATGCAGCGGCTGAAAGAACTGGATCAGGTCGCTTTCATAAGATTCGCCTCGGTATATCGGGAGTTTAAAGATATAAGCGATTTTCTGGAAGAGGCCGATATGATGCTTGAAGACGCATAAATCTTTTTCAAGACGGAACTTGAAAAAGATTTAATGAAACGGTTAACGACAAACGACAAACGGCATACGGCTAACGACTTCTCTATTTTCACATCGACAATATGTTATCGATGTTGCGGCATTAAGCGTCTAAAATTTTATCAGGGAGGTGACCAGGATGGCCACAGAGACGGAAATGTTGCGGGCAACGCCCGGAAAAGAATTTGCAGATAGTGACGAGCGCGAAAGTATCCTTACACATGTAAAGAAACGCGACGGGCGGCTCGTGCCGTTTGAGCGCAGCAAAATAGCGGACGCCATATTCAAAGCGGCCAGCGCAGTGGGCGGCGAAAACCGGGTGCTTGCCGAAGATCTGGCTGAAGTGGTTACCATGTTTTTGGGGAAAAATTATGGTGATAAAGCGCCCGGTATCGAAGATATTCAGGATACCGTTGAAAAAGTTCTTATAGAAATGGGCCACGCCCGCACTGCAAAAGCATACATACTGTACAGGGACAGGAGGGCGCGGGTAAGAGAAACGCTTCAAGTCCGGAAACCGGTGGAGAAAAAAAACGATGCTACCGATATTTCGCTCCTGGTGGGCACTGAAAGCAATGACCAGCTAAATTCCTGGGACAGG
>PWZK01000020.1 GCA_003567495.1 Candidatus Brocadiaceae bacterium | reverse complement strand
CCCTCGGCTTCAAAAAACCGCAGGTGTCTATCGGGGCGGAACTCCAGCCCTTGCTCGGCCAGCCCCTGGATTCTCCGAGATAATCGATGCCGGTCCAGATGAACTGTCCGGTAACATAATCATGCTCCTCTACGTCAAACCAGGGTGGGCGTGGGACAAAAGCTTTAAACCGGTTTCCCGCACCCCTGAAGAAGTGGTAGGTCTCAGTCCCGATTATTGTCAGGCCGGGATTCGCTGCCTTGAGCTCTTCATACCACATCTCCTGATAGTTACAGCACAGGACATCCACGTATTCAGCCAGCTCAAGGATTTTCTGTAGCTTTTCACTCTTTTTCTCTTCTATCGGCGGTCTCAGAGCGCAGGTCACCGGACGAGACGGTTCATTCTCATGCACGTAATCGACGAGAGTTTTGAGCGTCTTTTTCATCTTCTCCGAACCCTGATTCTCAACCTCGTTTCCCACACTCCAGATGATGACGGAAGGGTGGTTCCGGTCCCTTTGCAGCATGGCTTTGAGGTCTTTTCTGCACCAGGTCTCAAAAATCTCCCCATAGCCGACATGGGCAAACCATTTGTCAAAGGCCTCATCAATAACGAAGAACCCCATGCGGTCGCACATGTCAAGCATTTCGGGTGCAGGCGGATTGTGGCTGGTTCGGATGGCGTTACAGCCAAGCTCTTTCAGTACCTCCAGGCGCCTTTCCAGGACCCTGTCCGGCACGGCGGCACCAAGGCAGCCAGCGTCGTGATGGATGCAAACCCCCTTCATTTTAACACTTTCACCGTTCAGGGAAAAGCCTTTTTGAGGATCAAATGTCGCTGTTCGAATGCCGAAGGCAGTAAAATAGTCATCGACTACTTCATTTCGGACCATTAGTTTGGTCCTTGCGGCGTAAAGTGCGGGGCTTTCTATGCACCACAACTTCGGGTCGACTATTTTCAGGGTTTGAGAAAAGCTGTGCGTCCCGTCTTCCTCAATATTGCCTTCGGTCTGCAGTTCATCGACTTTTTCCCCGTCAGGAGAGAGAACTTCAGTAATTAGCAGGAAGTTCGCCTTCGCGCCTGATCTGTTTTTCACCTGAGTATTTACTTCCACGGTTGCGTTCTCGGGGGAAACTGAGCGTGTAGTTATATAAGTTCCCCACAGAGAAACGCAAAGGTCTCCGGTTTTTACGAGCCATACATGGCGGTATATCCCGGACCCGGAGTACCAGCGGCAATTGGGCTGTTTCAGATTCTCTGCACGTACTGCGATTACATTGGCCTTGCCGAAATTGAGGTAAGGGGTTATGTCGTAATAAAAACTTACGTAGCCGCCGGGCCTTTCGCCGAGGAAGTAACCATTTATCCAGACTTTGCTGTTTTTGTAAATGCCGTCGAATTGGATAAGGCATGTCCCATGTCTGTCCTCGCCGGAAACATGGAATTTTTTGCGATACCATCCTATTCCGCCCGGCAAATATGCACCGCGCGGGCCGCCAGGATGCTCTCTGTCGAAAGGGCCTTCGATACTCCAGTCGTGCGGTATATCCAGTTCCCGCCAGTCATCGTCATAGTAGTCTATATGATGTGCCGCTTCCGGATCCCCTTTTAGAAACTTCCACCCCGTATCAAAGCGCTCCACCTTCCTCTTTTTACAGTTGTCCATCAGGTTCTTCATAATTCTAAACCGTATTTCATAAACCAACGACCGAAGTTAGTATAAACGGCTGCCATGTTAAAGCTTGCAAACGCATTTATTTTTTGTGCCGTTTTTTAATCAGCCTAAACTTTAAAGGAAGCTGCTGAAACATATTCTGACTGTATACGGAGTGGTTACATAACGTCAGATATCGGGTGATTAGCCGTAAAATTCAGGCCAGCGCGTCCAGAATCGCATCAGCGCCTTTGTCCCATGCCGCCTTCCACTGCTGTCCCGATCGCATATCTTTCAGGGTAACTTCGCAGTTTTCTATCTCCAGTCCTCCGATCAGCATGCAAAAATCGGCTCCGGTTCTGTCGGCCGAGCGCATCTGTGCTTTTGCGCTGCGGCCCTCGTAATCCATATCCGCGCTCAATCCGGCCCCGCGCAGCATTGTGAGCTGCTCGAAGCATTTTATACGCGCCGGTTCGTCAAAACATACCACATAGACATCCGGGTTTAGGCTCGTTGCTTCATCCGGTTCCGTTTCAGCTTCCATGGCGATAAGTGTTGCCTCCACGCCCATGGCGAATCCCACGCAGGAGAGTTCCGGCCCGCCCATCTGTGCAACCAGCCCGTCATAGCGCCCGCCGCCGCATATTGTATCCCGTGCACCCAGCTCTTCGTGCTTGATTTCATAGACCGTCTGAGTGTAATAATCCAGCCCTCGCACCAGGTGAGGGTCTTCTTGATAATCAAGCCCCTGTGCGTCCAGAACGGTCTTGAGGGTCCGGTAGTGATCTTTACAGCCGTTGCAAAGCAGTCCTGTTATGGACGGCATATCCGCCACTGTTTCCTTGCACGGGGCGTTTTTACAGTCAAGTATGCGAAGCACGTTGCGGTCAAGACGCCGCACACAATCGGGGCATAGCTCATCGCTACGATCCCGGAGGTATGTGCGCAGGTTCTCGCGATACCGTGGGCGGCATTCTTCGCATCCTATATTATTTATGCACGTTCTGTATCCTTTCAGGCCGGCGTCCCGGTAGATTGCATCCGCCAGCAGAATGGTTTCGGCGTCCAGCAGGGGGCTGTCGCCGCCTATTGCCTCGACACCTATCTGATGAAACTGGCGAAGGCGCCCCTTTTGTGGTTTTTCCCTGCGGAACATGGGCCCGCTATACCAGAACTTCTGGAATTTTTGTTTTTTATGCAGGTCGGATTCCAGGTAGGCTCTCACGGCGGGTGGAGTTCCTTCCGGGCGAAGTGAAATGGCGTTGCCTGAGTCTTCTTCACCAGCTGCGTCGATGGTGTACATCTGCTTTTCAACGATTTCGGTGCTTTCACCGGTGCCTTTTATGAAAAGCGCGGCCTCTTCGATTATCGGGGTGGCGAGCTCGCCGTAGCCGTAAATGCTGAACTGGCGCCTGGCCGCATCGTGCAGTGCGTGCCATTTCTCCCACTGCCAGGGAAGTATGTCGCGCGTGCCTGCAAGCGATTTTATCAGTTTTTCGGACACTTTCTTTGCCTGCCATCAAGAATTGAAGTATCATTGGTAAAATGTATGCCCTGAATTGTAACAGAATGGGGTCTGTTGCACAACTGCCGGCGGTCTCAGTATGTTGAATCAGCAATGCGCATTTACGAACTCAAAAGCAGAAAAAAAATTATTACCGCCGCAGTCGGACTTCTTATGGGCGCCGGCGCGCTTGTGCTATTTCTTGTGAGGATTCGGGGGCATTGGGGCGAACTGTGGGCTAGGGCGGGAGAGGTCCGCCACGGGATGCTGTCGTTGGTTTTTTTATTCATTGCTTTAATGTACGTATTCAGGGTTTTGCGCTGGAAATTGTTGCTCTCTGCATTTCCGGACGCTACGCTTCGGCGTATTACAAGTGCATTTTTTATCGGGCTTTCGGCCAACAATGTGCTGCCTGCGAGGGCTGGGGAACTGATCAGGCCTTACGTGCTCCAGAGGGGCGGAGGGATGGGTTTCAGCCAGGCTCTGGCAAGTGTGGTGCTGGATCGCATTTTCGACCTCTTCGGGCTGCTGTT
>PWZK01000250.1 GCA_003567495.1 Candidatus Brocadiaceae bacterium | reverse complement strand
TTTTATGACAACAAAGTGTACAACAAACGACGCTGATTTGCAAAACTTCCGGAGATGCCTATTCTTCTTCGATGCTCCCTCTCAGAGGGGGGAAAGGACGGCAGTGGGAGGGCGGAATTCGTGAACCGCTCTATGTCAGATTCCCGGGCATGATCGATGCGCCCACTTGTTGTAACGTGCCGGTTTCAGGGATAGATTTTTACCCTACCCTGCTTGATATCGCAGGCATCCCCGTGCGCAAATCCCTTTATAAAGCTCCTTTTGCATTATTGCAGAAAATTCAGTATAGTAAATCTGAACGGTTTGCTGAACACTTACAAGAACCCGGACAGGTATCGATGGAGAAATAAAAAATGCACCCATATCTTCTCAGATTCACCGCCCCATGGGGCGGAGAGATAACCATAGCATCTTACGGCGCAATGATGATGATCGGTTTTCTTGCTTCTCTTTACGTCCTGCAAAGGCGCGCCGGGAAATTCGGCGTTTCTTCAGAAAAGATATTCAACGTTGCCATCGCCATGCTCGTTTTCGGAGTAATCGGCGCGAGGCTTTTCTTTGTAATACAGTTCTGGAATGACTACGAATTTGCCGCCAACCCGCTGCTTATACTTAGAATCGACAGAGGCGGGCTGGTCTTTTACGGGGGGCTGATCGGGGGGCTTGCGGGCGCGTTGGCACTCATAAAAAAGCAGAACCTGCCTCTTGCAGATACTTTCGGGCTGATAGCGAGCGCAGGGCCGCTGGGCCACGCGTTCGGCCGTCTGGGATGTTTTCTTAACGGATGCTGCTACGGAGAAATCACAACCTCGGCCATAGGATTACGTTTCCCGCGCATACTTGACTCAGAGCAGCGTATTGTGGGCAGCCAGCCCTTTCTGGATCACCTGAACAGATATGTCGAGCAAACCGACGCATGGTCAATGCCGGTTCACGCCACGCAGCTCTACGAGGTCGGATACAATCTTTTTATTTTCGCACTGCTCTCCCTCCTGCTCGTGCGCCGGAACCGGCCATCCGAGCTGATCGGCCCTTATCTTATTATCTACGGAACGGCAAGGTTTATCAACGAAATTTTCAGGGCTGATACCCGGGCAGTGGCGATGGGACTGACAATAGCACAGCTTCTCTGCATACCACTGGTTCTGGCGGGCGGCGTGGCTATGATTATAGCATACAGGACTTATGGCCGCCATAAGTCCTAACCCGGACAAGCCGGAAAAGCAGTTGATTGTTGCTGGTTGCTGGTGAACGGCCAACGAATCAGGCAAATGACAGCAGACACAAAAAGATAAAAACTGCTCAATTCCAAATAAAAGCGTAAATACTTTTTTACCAACAACCAGCAATCAGCAACTTTTTGCCAATAAAACAAGATAATTACAAATAAGATACTATGTGTTGTCAGAGACTTCGCTCGGAAAAGTGAGCGGAAGATGCGGGAGCTGGATTTTTCAAAGATCATCGTTTACAATTACACTCAGTAGCCCCTCCCACTTCCCCCCCGGGATGTGGGTATCATCGGTCGTGTTACCGGGGGTTTTCAGACCGGGCTCAACTCTGCAAAAACCTGTATCAGCCGACTTTTCTAACGAGAAATTAAATTATGGACAAACGACCCAATATACTGTTTCTGATGTCTGACGAACACAGGGCCGACGTCGCGGGTTTTGAAGGTAATAATGTCGTTCGCACGCCCCATCTGGACCGTTTGGCGGAGTCGGGGGTGACGTTCCGAAACGCGTACACTCCCTCGCCGATTTGTGTTCCGGCCCGCCAGTGCATGATGAGCGGCAGGCTGCCTAAAACTTGCGGCTGTGAGGGTTGGGTGGACTTGGAGCCGAGATACAGGACGTTTGCCCGTGAACTATCGCGTTATGCCTACAACACGGTATGCAGCGGCAAACTCCACCATAAAGGCCCCGACCAGATGCAGGGATGGACCACCAGAATAGCCCCCGATGCAACGGTGACGCCTCAACACATTGAAAACCGCCTGGAGGCAGAGTTTGATCGCTATGAACGCGAACCGGGGACCGGGAAGTGGTCGAACGAAAAAGAGGTGAAGCGCGCTGGTATTGCGTACGGGCCATACCAGCATTTTGATACTACGGCAACTGACGCCGCCGAACATTTTATTGAAACTTTTTTTAGCGATCCCTACTACGACCGTCCTCCAGGATTCAGCCAGCATCCCGGGCCCCTTCTCCTGAAGCTAAGTCTCCTGCAGCCGCATTATCCCTTTTTTACCGATGAAGCAAAGTTCAAGTATTACCTGAACCGGGTTCCGGTCTATACCGATTCGCCCTGCGATCATCCGGTGCTTGCCCTCAGCCAGCAGAACAAACCAGTGGATGTCAATTATAGAGATATAAAACGCGCGACCGCGGCATATTACGGTATGGTTGAAACTATTGACGAACATTTCGGCGCCGTCCTCAAGAAACTGCATGAGGTCGGGCAGGATATTGATGACTGGATCGTTGTCTACACCAGCGACCACGGGGAGATGCTCGGCCAGCACGGGATTTGGGAAAAAACCCGTTTCTACGAAGCAAGCGTGAGGGTGCCGCTCATTATAAGATGGCCGAAGGGGTTCGACGGCGCCCGGGTATGTGATAAAAATGTTAATTTGTGCGATCTTTTTGCTACTATCTGTGAACTATGCGGGATACCGATTCCGGAAGGACTGGACAGCCGAAGCCTCGTGCCCCTTTTGAAGGGAGATGAAAGCGGGTGGTGTAACGAATCTATATCCCACATAAGGCGCTCGGGAAAAGACCATATTATGATCAAACAGAATGCTTTAAAATATCAGCATTATGGAGGGGACGTGCCGGAAGTGCTTTTTGATCTGGAAAGGGACCCCGGTGAAAATAAGAATCTAGTGGTCGATCCGAAATATGCGGAGGAGGTTGAAAGATTCCGAAAGAGGCTTGCGGAACTCGGCTATGGGCCCGCCCCGGTGCGGGATTACAGGGGGGCAGGTTATACATAATGTGCTCGCAGAGCCAAATCCATCTTTTCCCGCGGAAATCCTGCACGGACTGAGAGTTCCCGAAGACCGGATATGGAGACCGAAGAAGGAATGGAAAACAAGTTCAGGGTGGGGCGTGCGTTGGAATTTATCGGCGGCCATTTCTTTGACATCGACTGGCGTATGTTTTTTTTATGTAACCAGGGACGGATACCCCATTCGCAAAAGCCGCTATCCCGCTTATTTCACGCGTTTCCAGCGGCGCAGATGCGAAGAAATCAAGCGCCGCTGTATTCGTATACTGCAAGTGAAGATTTCTGAAGCAGATGCGCCGCTGGGAACGTGCCCGCAGGGTAAACCGTTTTTTACGGAGCTCAGGTACACACTGAAAAATCCGAGTCATCTTAAAAATACTATTTAACATGTTTATTATCAAGGTTATATATTAACTACTGTCGTTTGTTTATGAAATATGCGGGCTATGCAATTAACGAAGCATTCGCGTCAATCGCTTATGTTGTTTGCACCCTTTTCCCCGGACTACGTCTGAGTCTGCCCTTCGGGCCTAAAAACAAACCTGCAACATTTTTTTGGCATTTCCGTAGCCGTAGCCGTTTGGCGTTGCCGTAAATCCGCGTAATCTGCGAAATCTGCGGATCTTCGTTACGGATAAATATCCAATGTCCAATTTCCAGGTTAAAAGGGCGGCATTTTC
>PWZK01000308.1 GCA_003567495.1 Candidatus Brocadiaceae bacterium | reverse complement strand
GTGCGTTCCGACTCGGAAGAATTTGCTCGCGAGATAGCTGAAATTGCCTGGAAGGACTGTAATGTGCCTGTTTTTTTGCGCGCAAAGGTGGTGTTGAAGGAAAAACCCGATGGCAAAGAACTGGAGAGACTAGCCGAACGTGCACTGGAGATCGGGCGTCCGTCTATGGCTGCGCTGGCATTTCAAAAAGCGGGTTTTGATGAGAAGGCCCGGCAGGTCCGCGCGGAAACTTTAGGCGGTAAAAACGCCGGTGAAGAGGGTGCGGCCGGGGCTGTCGGAGTTGAAACTTGACATGGCAGCTTTAACTTAGTATCATTACTTCCTGGGTTGTCTCCGCAGGAGAATTTTGTATATTGCGATTTTAAGCCGGTATATCAGTTTGATATTTATGAGGGGGTTGTTATGAAAAAGCTACGACTGATCTGCATAGCGTGTCTTATCGCTGCGACGGTCTTTGTTTTCAGCGGATGTGCCGGTTACTATTCTCCGCAGCGTGAAAGACGCCGGCGTCACGCCATTGATTCGAACCTTAAACATATGGGCGATGACCTTGACATGATACTGAACATCCACCGGCCTTCAAAGCTCTACGATCAGACCTTGCGCTGATGGGTGCCATGTTTTGAGAGCGGGCTTTGCCGGAACTATACAGCAACAATCGAACAATTGCAAAATTCAGGCCGGTGTTAAGATATGAACAATGAACCTGGTTCCGTATTGCAGTCGGACATGAAAAAAGGGACGTTCTCGGGCGTTCTGCGCGGTTGTTTCACTGCTGTTTTGGCGGCGTTTTTGATCTGCACGCTTGCGGTTGTCGCAGTGGTGGGGTTTATGGTGGTCGGCGCGGTCATGCAGGTTGGCGCACCCCGGCGTGTTGTTCCGGTCGGGTTAAGAGAAGTGCATCTTTCCGGACCGGTTAAGGGCCCGAAGATTGCGGTTGTAAACATAGAAGGCTTGATATACGGCGGCTCGACCCCCTCTGCGCAAATGACTCCGGTTGCGCTTCTGTCCGCCAAGCTGCGGCGGGCACGGCTTGATCCCGAGGTCAAAGGGGTACTTCTGCTGGTCGACAGCGCAGGCGGAGGAATCACCGGATCGGATGTCCTTCATAACAAACTCAAAGAACTGCGGGACAGGCCCGACGCCGTGCCTGTTGTGGCATCCATACTCAACGTCGGTGCTTCCGGCGCCTATTACGGTATCTGCGGGGTTGACAGAATAATCGCACACCCTACGGCTCTTACCGGAAGCATCGGGGTGCTTATGCCGCTTTACGATGCAACGGAACTGATGCGGAAGATAGGCGTCAGGGAGGATAGCATACTTTCGGGTGAGTACAAGGATCTTGGCTCGCCATTTTCCGAGCGCACCGAGGAAGAGAGGCGCAGGCAGCGTGAGTTGCTCGAAGATATCGTAAGGAGCATGCACGAACGTTTTGTAGAAATTGTTGCCGAAAGCCGCGGACTGGAAGTAGATGATGTTCGGGCACTGGCGGACGGGCGCATCATGACCGCAGCCGACGCGCTGGAGGCCGGACTTATCGACGATATCGGGTATGAGAACGATGCCGTAGCTATTTTAAGCGAAAAGACGGGGCTCAAAGACCCGCGCATTGTCCAGTACCGCAGGGAAATTACTCTGGGCACATTTATATCCTCCCTCCTCCGAGCGCGCGGCAGCGTACTTGACCTGCTGCCTATTCTGGATAAAAACGCCGTTCGCCCGACACCTCGCCCGATGTATCTGTGGACCGCGGGAGAGTAGGCGCTTAACGGCGCAACATCGACAATAAGTTGTCGATGTACGGAAGAAGAAGGATTTCTCAATTATGCGCCCTTAGCTCAGCGAATAGAGCGCTGGCCTCCGGAGCCAGAGGTCGCAGGTTTGAATCCTGCAGGGCGTACCACTTTTCTCCCCCCATTAGCCCACTTTTGGTGAATTAACTTTAGTTGAAACTTCATGCAAATCCATTTTTTCATCGGGATATGGTTTCAGCAGGGATAAAACTTCATTTCCATCCACCACCGATCGGTCAAGCCACAGAACCACATCTTCTTTCTTTAGTTGGGTAATAGGATGGGGAGCATTAGCACCGGTTTTTTGACAAAGTTTTCCGCATGTGGTACACTTGTACCTATGGAATCATTAACAAAAACCCAAAGCAAAGTTTTTTCATATCTTCAGTCTTATTCCAGTGAAAGGGGCTATCCGCCTACTATCAGAGAAATAAAAACGGCATTGCATCTATCCGGGCATAGCAGCATCCAGAACGCTCTTTCTGCTCTTGAAAAGAAGGGGTATATACGTCGTTCGGGAAAAGCACGGGGGATTGAGTTTTGCCGGGGCCAGAGAACCGATCAACCCGCCCAGCTTCCTTTGGCTGGTCGAATACAGGCTGGGGAACCCAATATGGCCATAGAGGATGTGGAGGGTTACGTGGCTGTTGACAGATCATTTGTCTCCGGATCCGATAATTTTCTGCTTAAAGTGGGAGGCGACAGTATGATTGACGCCCATATTCAGGACGGCGACTATGTTGTCGTCAAACCGCAGCCGGAAGCTAATAACGGCGATATCATAGTCGCAATAATAGATGAAGAAGCTACGGTGAAGAAGTTTTTCAAAAACGGCAATCAAATACAGCTTAAACCAGCCAACCCTGACTATAAACCCATTGTTATCGATTCGGGTGGTCGGGATGTATCCATAGTCGGAAAGGTGGTGTCTGTTCTGAGGTGCATTGAAACAAACTGAAATTAGCCCGGACACATATTATATAGAAGCCCAACATGAAGAATCTTATCAACGAGCAAGTCAAAGTCGGTGCTATCTTTGGAAACGGTCAAAAGATTAAGCCCGTATGGTTCAAATGGCAGGGCAGGCAGCACCGCATAAGCTCTGTAACTTACAGGTGGCAAAGCCGTGTGGGAAGTGCCGTTGTATATCATTTCTCTGTCACTGACGGGGCGGACTTATATGAACTGAGATATAATACTCAGTCCTGCATCTGGCAGCTTCTTCAGGTGGAAACGGAGGGGTAAGTTGCAACGGATAATAATGCACATAGATATGGACGCTTTTTTTGCTTCTGTTGAGCAGCAGGTAAATCCAAAACTGCGAAACAAACCCATAGCTGTTACAGGTTCGGGCAAACGGACAGTTATAACATGCCCTTCTTACGAAGCCAGAGAGTGGGGGGTTAAGACTGGCATGACTGTCGTAGAGGCAAAGCGGCAATGCCATTCTATTATTTTTGTGCCAGGTTGTAATCAGCGGTACGTGGACACATGCACCAGACTCGTGGAGCTATACAAAAAACACACGCCACTGGTTGAAGTCTATTCCGTGGACGAGGTCTTTTTGGACGTAAGCGGCACTGTACACCTGCATAGTAGTGCAGCCGATATGGCGGCGGAAATAAAAAACATGATCAGGCGGACCTGCGGCATTACAGCTTCCGTGGGAATCGCTCCGAACAAGTTGATTGCGAAGATAGTAAGTGATATCCAGAAGCCTGACGGGCTGGTGGTTATTGAAAATTATCAGGAAGCCGGAGATATGCTTGAAAATCTGCCCGTAGGAGAAGTGACAGGCATAGGCTCACGTATAGAAAGCAGGCTGGAAGAGATGGGCATAAGGACCTGCGGCGAACTTGGCAGAGCCCCGGTGCAGGAGCTGAAAGGTGAATTTGGTGTG
>PWZK01000059.1 GCA_003567495.1 Candidatus Brocadiaceae bacterium | reverse complement strand
ATTTTTATTCGATCCCGATAGCGATCCCGATCCCGATAGCGACTTCGGTTATATTGGAGAATAAATGACACGACGCACGGAAGGGTATCTTCTTATTTTCTCGCCTGCCAAGTCAAGCACATTGCAAAAAAAGGTCGTTACTGGCTTTATCGCAAGACGTTAAGATGGTTCAAACATAATAACCACTTCCGGAACTCTGAAATTACGACTTTGTGTCTTCTGATATCGAAAAACTTTCTTTCACTGTTCCCGCTGTTCTCTCTGTTCTCACTGTTTCGGCTGTCGGGCTAAGCTCCGGTATTGCAGCGCGTACTGGTCGCATCAATTTGGCCCGAAGGGTTTACCCAGGTTCCGAATATTTTGTACACATAGTCCATAACAGGATCGTTATAGCAAACAGCCAGGTTCTTTAAACTCACAACCATCTCGTCCCGATCATTCTGGTGGTCTTCTTCAGCAATCAGGTTATGCAGTTCTTCGGGATCGGTGTTCAGATCATACAGTTCGTCAATATCTCCAGGGGTCCAGATGAATTTCATTCCATCACGACGGATAACAGCCCGTTGGGTATATAAGAAGTGAATTCCATGAAACTCCATAAGGAATTCCTCCCGTCCTTCCGATTCGCCGTTAATAACTGGAAATAAAGTCTGCCCATCGCAAGCGCTGGAAATACCGGCATCATCCAGAATGGTCGGCAAAATATCCATATTGGTGACTAACGCATCAGATACTTTTCCCCCGGATATTTCAGGGCGTCGTACAATAAGGGGAATACGCATCGCTTCCTCATAGAGAAAACCTTTATCAATCAGACCGTTATGACACCACTGCATATCTCCATGATCCGAAGTAAATATGATCATGGTCTGGTCGTACTGTCCGGACTCTTTTAGGTACTGTATGAGACGGCCAATCTGGGCATCAATGAACATCATATAGTCATAATATCGGCCGATGATTTCCTTCACTCCCTCCCAGCAGGTCGGTGAGCTTCGATAAAATTCAAGATGTCGGCGTACAAACCGCGGCTTGGTCTCCAATTCTTCTTTGAAGCTTTTCCACTGATCTATTATATTCCCGTCTGCCTTCCCTCTATAGCTTGCGGGCGGAGTATGTGGTCCATGCGGCCCCAAATATTGGCAGGTCACCAGGTAGGGTTTGTTCTCCTTACGGTAATTCTCCATCAGCTGAATGGTTTGATCGGTCAAATACCAATCGGTTGTTGATTCATACGGTCCATCCCAAATTGCTGCTGCCAAAGTTTTCTTGCCTGGATTAAGATATATTGGATCTTTCAAACTGTAGGAGAGTTTATGCTCTTCCAGATAGGTTAGAAAATCGGGATCAGCTTTACAGTCTCCATAGCCTGGGATGTTCATTCCTTCAAACCCCAAATCACAGGGCCCGATATCAGTTCCAACATGCCATTTTCCGGCATACCCGCAGGCATAGCCTGCCTGCTCCAGTTTATGATGCAGGAGGCTTTCAGGGTGATCCAATTCTCGGGACAGCGCGTGATACATGTCGCAGTTTGTTCCCATGCCGTGGGTAAGGGCATACCTGCCGGTAAACATGGAGGCTCTTGCGGGAGAACAGAGCGGGGCTGTTGTATGGGCATTAGTAAAGTTTACCCCCTCCGAGCAAGCTGATCCAGATTGGGGGTCCTGCAAACGCTGCTTCCATTTATCGACAGGGTATCGTATCGCAGCTGATCGCATGCTATAAACACATAATTCATTAAGCTCTCGACGCCTCCATGAAATCTGCAAACAGGTGATACACTCCGTCCCTGTCTCGATAGCACGTTGCCATGCGAGTCTGATCCGGCCCGGGATCAAAAACAGGTTTACTGCTGTCGATTACAAGTTGAAAAGATTCCATCGAACCACCCTTTTTTTGTCGTATATCTCTGTTTTTCAAAGATATGTTCCGAGTTCCCTGGCGATTTCAATTATACGCTGGAAATCTTTCAGACTGACGTTATCCGGCACAGAATGATCTTCCTGAAAAATATACCCGCCTCCGCGCTTGAGTTCCGGTATCAACCTTCTTATCTCGGCCTCGGTGCGGTCAATATCCGCCCAGAGCATGGCGTTTATGCCCCCGTGAAGAACCAGGTCGGTTCCATACTTTTTTTTCAGATTAACAGGATCCATACCGGCTTTTACTTCCAGCGGATTAAGGGCATCCAGGCCTATGTCCACGAGTTCCGGCATTAATTCATTGATATTTCCACACGAATGCAGGTGTGACACTATCCCTTTCTCGTGCGCCCAGTCTATAGCTCGTTTGTGCAGGGGCTTGAGGATATCCCGGTACATCCGCACGGAAAAAAAGAGGCCGTTGCGATACCCCATATCATCAGGCCATTTAATGGCGTCAAATTTGTAACCCCTGTCCCATATCATATCCAGCAGTTTGAGGCTGCAATCAAGCTGAGTGCTTATAATATCCCTGACAAGCTCGGGATCTTCGGCCATCCACATAAGCAACCGTTCTGTGCCAACGATTTTTGAATGAGTCACGTCAAAACCAAAAAAAAGAGTGCCCTGTATCCATACGCCCTGCTGGAGCCATTTTTCATAATTTTCGCCGATCTTCTCCCAATCGATGCGATCGGGAGTCATAACCATGCGGGCTTTCGCTTTCTCCCACGAGTCGCGATCTGTAATTGTACGGTCCATCCAGTGGGGAGTGGAACTGGCATGTTTCCAATCCTTGGCCGTGGAACCCCACGGAGTGGTTTTTATTATGTAATCATCGGTCTCTTCAACGACTTTAACCTCATAACGCGGGCTGATATCTCCACCTACGGAAGCCACTTTATCAAGTCCGAAATAATCGCTGAAATTCACACCGACAGGCATCCCCTCTCTATGCCACCTTTCGACGGTAGATTTCCAGGGCCCGGCCAGCATGGGCATTCGATCAGGCTCCTTGTGTTGAAATGTAAGCGCAAATCTTTCCTTAGTAGTTAGTTCAGACATTTCTCCCTCCTAATAGTTTTTTCAGTTGTCCGAGGTGCTTGTGATATACATCGCGCGGCGTGCAGTTGTGTTCGGCGCAGACCGCTGCCGCGGCGCCGACCACCTCGCCCATCATTCCGCAGGTTCGCATGACCCTGACCGCCCCGAGCGCCCAGTAACTGGTGCTGATGTTACGTCCGGCCATGAAAAGGTTTTCAATATTGCGGCTGCACAGGCAGCGGTATGGCACGCCCCACCAGGGTTTGCCGTGCCTGGGACGCGCCTCACGCTTCGTACCCGGTTTATGGGCGCCCTTGCCGAGAAAAGGATCGTCGGGATATTTTTCCAGGTTTTCCGGAACCGGGAAATGACGGTCCAAATACCAGGTTACCGGAACCAATCCGTCGTCAAAAGAAACGCGATTGAGCATATCGTCCTCGCAAAGTACATAATCGCCCTTAAGACGCCGCGACTCGCGCGGACCGCCGATTGCAGCCAGATGGGTTATGCAGGCGTTGGCATATTTTTCGTCTTCGCATCTGTTTTTCATTGCATTCCAGGCGCCGAAATGGGCACGAAGGTTCCAATCGCGGATGTATTCGAGGTCGTCTACCGGATGGCGATAGAACCCGCTTTCCCAGCTCCATGGTGCGTTTATATTGCGCTCCGGGATGTCCTGCACGGCAAGGTTCAGCGCCCAGGGCGCGTCGGGGAACGGATGGGCGCT
>PWZK01000072.1 GCA_003567495.1 Candidatus Brocadiaceae bacterium | reverse complement strand
TCAGCACCTGCCTGAAGATCTTTCCGACATCGTTATGACGGTTAAGAGCGGTGAGGAGGGTTATGAACCATATCGCCGCGACAGAGACGCCGAAGAGGCGCTGCTGGATCGGTTCCGCGATCCCGCCAATCCGCTGAAAATACTGATTGTTACCTCGAAACTCTTGACCGGGTTCGACGCCCCGATACTGCAGACGATGTATCTTGACAAGCCGCTCAGGGATCACACGTTGCTTCAGGCGATTTGCCGCACCAATCGTCCCTATGGCGAGGCAAAAACGCACGGATTGATCGTTGATTACCTGGGCGTATTCGACGATGTGGCCCAGGCGATTCAGTTCGATGAAAAGGATATAACGCGGGTCGTGACCGATATCGGAGAGCTGAAGGATAAATTGCCGGCTGCCGTTCAGAAATGTGTTTCGTATTTTCATGGGGTCGACCGCAGTGTCGGCGGATACGAGGGGCTGATAGCCGCGCAGGACTGTCTTCCCAATAATGATGTAAGGGATAAGTTTGCGGCCGATTACAGTTACCTCAGCCGCCTGTGGGAAGCGTTATCGCCCGATCCCATGCTGGGACAGTATGAAAGCGATTATCGCTGGCTGTCGCAAGTTTATGAATCCGTCAAACCTTCTTCCGGCAACGGGCGTTTGCTGTGGCACGCCCTGGGTCCGAAGACTATAGAGCTGATTCACGAGCACGTGCATGTCGACGCAGTAAGGGACGACCTTGAAACGCTGGTGCTGGATGCCGACCTGTTGGAAGCCGTGCTGGGCGCACCCGATCCGGGGAAGAAGGCGAAAGAGATCGACATTAAGGTATCCAGGCGGCTCCGAAAGCATCTGAACGATCCGAGGTTCCGTCCCCTGGGTCAGCGGCTGGAGGATTTGAGGCAGCGACACGAACAGGGTTTGATAACCAGTGTTGAGTTTCTGAAGGACTTGTTGAACCTTGCGAGGGATCTGGTATCGGCCGAGCGTTCGCAGCCACCGATCGAGAAGGAGGAAAAAGGCAAGGCGGCGCTCAGCGCGCTTTTCGAAGAGGCGAGAAATCCGGAGACCCCGATCATTGTGGAGCGTGTGGTCAGCGACATAGATGAAATAGTGCGTTACGTGCGCTTTGAAGGGTGGCAGGACACCAAAGCCGGCCAGAGGGAAGTGAGAATGGCGCTTCGGAAGACGCTTTTCAAATACAAATTGCACCAGGACAAAGAACTTTTCGACCGGGCGTATGGGTATATTGAGCAGTATTATTGAAGTGGCAACTAGTCAAAAGGTGCCGTTCCCAAGCAACATGCTGATCAGCAATATGTTATGCTTAATTGTTCGCGGGAATTTGTTTTTAAAACGCGATGTAAGACCTTATTCAGGTTTTACAATATTCTTCATTTTTACGCAAAAACTTAATACAAGTTTAAAGCCTGCAGTCGCAATAAGCGAATGAGCATTCATAACAACAAAGCGCCTGCCCGGTCCCCGAAACGTTTTTTTTACGGGTGGATCATGCTGCCCGTTGCCGCCCTCGGTTTCTTCGTTACATCACCCGCTCAGACCTACGGGGTGTCACTTTTCAACGATTCGCTGCGCGGTGCGCTGGACCTTACGCACAGCCGGCTCTCGGGCGCTTATATGTTCGGCACTCTCCTCGGGGCGATTCCGATGGGGTATGTGGGTGCATTGATGGACAGACACGGCCTGCGCAGGACAATGAGCGTAATAGTTCTGCTGCTCGGTTTGACCTGTATCTTCATGTCGCAGGTAGGTGGTCTTTTCACCCTCTTTCTCGGTTTCTTTATGCTTCGGATGCTGGGCCCCGGCGCTCAGTCCATGCTCAGCGGAACGATCCTTCCCTTCTGGTTCAGCAAGCGCCTCGGCACGGCCGAGGGTCTGCGGCATATGGGAATGGCGGGAGGGATGGCACTGTTTCCCGCGCTTGTTTTATGTCTTCTCGAGTCGGTGGGGTGGCGCTGGGCGTATGCAATACTGGGTATGGGAATTATGGCCGTGATGTTTCCAGTGATGGCTTTTGTGTTCAAAAACAGGCCTGAAGACGTGGGGCAGCAGATGGACGGGCTGGAACCGGGAGAGCCCCCTTTCAGCGACCGGCATGCTCGGCGGCGCGGTGGTGTGGATTTCACCCTTGGCCGGGCACTTTCGACCCGGGCGTTCTGGATATGTGCTGCGGCCATAGGGATGTGGGCTATGATCAACACAGGGGTGCAATTTAACCTCGTGCCGATTTTTGAGACCCGCGGTATGGGCCGAGAAGAGGTGTCTCTGGTGTTTCGCAGTTATGCGCTTGTGCTTATGGTGTTGTATCTGCCGTGCGGATATCTGGCCGATCGCCTGCCACTTAACCTGATGCTCTCTATGGCTATGATAGGGCTGGCGTTTGTGGCGGGCATGGTGATTATAACAGAGAGCCTGGCAGGCGTTTATCTTCTTGGCGGTGTGCTCGGGGCGGCACAGGCGATAGCGGTGCCCACGTTGACTACCTTGCTCCCCCGGTATTATGGCCTGATGCACCTGGGCAAGATCAGAGGGGTTTTCAGCACACTGCTTGTAGCGTCTTCAAGCGCGGGGCCTTTTATAATAGGGTTTTCATACGACATGTTGGGTGGATACGGACAGGTGCTTACTGCGATGCTCTTGATGCCGTTGCCGTTAATTCCGCTCGCTCTTTTCGCCACACCTCCGGGGCAACCTGAATGAAGCTAGCCAGCATTTCTCACAAAGCAACGACATAGATCGGAATAAAGGGCCAACTTTGGTGCATTATCCCTTATGATATGAAATCAGATTTTTTGTCGCCTTATTTTCATTACGCTTTTCGGTTTTTCTCATCGAGCACGTCATAAAGCGCAAGCGCCAGCCTGCGCCCGTGAGTCTTCAGCCGGTCAATTGTCCATCCGCCCGGCTCCGAACAAAAAGGGTAACGAACTTTCAGCCCATTTCCGGAGAGGGTATAAAGCATCAGCTTCCCGGGGGGGCCGTCGGCCACACCGGGCTTAAACCCGCTCTCTGGGCCGCAGCGTATCGCGTCCGGCTCGCGTTTCATAAGGGCCTCGGCATATTCGCCGGTTCGAGCCTCCTCCGACGGCGTGCGCCAGTTGCCGTGCTCCTGAGGCCCGTGAATATCCCATAAAAAGTCGGTTTTCCCGCCGGTGTCGCTGGTCCACGCGGCTTTTAATATGTCAATCGTTGAAAAACGGCCGTTTGTGTCCCATAGCCGGTTATGATCCTCTTCCCCGGCGGCATAGATCTCCGGGTTTCCCCGCAGCCGCATATTCGTCCCGGCATTAGGATCCGGGGCCGCTTTCATCTCGAGATTATTTACCGCCTGATACCGCCCATCGGGATTCATGTCGGGATAGACATAAAATGCGGCGTTTTGTCTCAGAAACACCGCTCGCTGATCCGAGCCTGCCAGAAAATTCACCATGCCCTCAAGCACCCAGCTGCCCGTAAATTCCGTGGCATGCTGACCGCAGGTGAGCAACACTTTTATTTCAGGCTCCTCGTTTGCCTGGTCCGTTATACAGTAGCCGTATATCTTCTGTGCCGGTATCCGATCGTCTTCGGGATAATCGGGGTTTGCAGGCCACCCGGCAGTCATGCCTATAACGCCACGTTCGTCCGCACTCGGTGCAGGAGCGGCACAGGGCTGTTTCAGTAACAGCTCCGTGTGTCGCCGCACC
>PWZK01000241.1 GCA_003567495.1 Candidatus Brocadiaceae bacterium | reverse complement strand
TTTCCCTCCGGAAACATCGACGCCTTCGCCCCTTATCTCTCTCAACACGTATTTGCCAAACTCATCATCTCCCAATCTGCTGATCCATCCGGCGCTGTGGCCCAGGCGGCAAAGGCCGACAGCCACGTTGCTTTCCGAACCGGCAATCTTTTTCTCAAAACGGCGGGCATGGCGCAAAAAGCCCCGTTCTTCCGGGCTGAAGAGCACCATGGTCTCACCCATAGTAATAACTTCCGGTTTTTGATTTTGTGGTGTCACCATATCAAGCCACAACCCGGACAAGCCGGAATCTGGAATGAGGAATATATCTTATTTATAATTCTCTTGTTTTTTTGGCAAAAAGATTTAATTGAGACGCTGTTAGTGTTGTTTTCATAAGAATTAGAAATTATGAAATTAGGAATGAGAAATCAACGGCAACGACGAACGGCAACGGATATGAAAATGTAAATCCTTATCGCCTTGAAAAGGCGTTACATACCAGCCCAGGGTGAAACCCTGGGAAACGAGACACGCACGACAACCGCGCCCTGTAGGGGCGCGACATAACGGTCAGACATGAAAAACAATGAAAGCCAGTACTCTATTTCTCCTGCTCAAACTGCAAATAGGGGTAACTCTCGCCTTCCTCGATATCGCATGTTATCCAGCTGATCCGCAGTCTCTACCAGGTAAGGATCCTCTTTCGTGCCGCTGCCGCCGGCGAATCCCACCGGCTCAGCCCCGGACTCAGCATCAGCTGAGGTCAGTGAAAGGAGTGAAAAACCGAACACGAAGACCAAAATGTTTGCATTTATTTTCCTCATTGTCCTTAATCCGCTGGTGAAAACCCTCGGGCTGCATTTACCTCTACCTTAAACCATAAGCTCCGGTATTTCAAGCGGCACGATTCCCCGGCCCGAAATTGAGGTTGCATATTTCATGTTAAAGGCTTATAATGGAATAAGTATCTGATTCTTTTTCAAGACTTCGCTTGAAAAAGAATTAATGCAGGGTGTTTTTTTTAGCGGAGGCCGAATATGAAGTCTTTTATATTAAGCAGGTTGGCAGGGGTAAGGACTCTATCGATATTAGCACTTAGTGTTGCGCTTGCCGTGCTGGCCGGAAGTTCGGGCTGCGTGCCTGCGGGTGATTTTGAGGAGGAAAAAGCCCTTCGCCGGGCTGCAGAAGAGAAAGAGCAACAGGTGCGGGAAGAGCTTGAAAGCCTCGAAGAATCACTGGAGGAGGCGCAGGCGGGGGTGGAGGAACTCTCGGAGGAGTTAAGTGAGGCACAAACTGAGATCGCTCGTTTAGAAGCCGAAAAATCGGAACTCAATGAAGAACTCGAAGAAGTGCGGGCAGATGCGGAGGAAAAGGAAGAGGAACTTACGGCCGCCCGGGCGCAGCTGGAGCTTTTTGAAGAAATATCGGATGATCTGGAGGAAAAAACAGCGGAGAACACACGGCTCCGCTCCGAGAACCTTCGTCTCAGGGAGACTAACGAAGAGTTAAGGCGCAGAATAGAGGAACTGGAAGCAGCGCTGGAAGCGGAAGAAGATCAGGATAACTGACCGGCCGGTTCCTCCAGTCCGACTCTGGCAGGCTCTATGGATGATTTGCAGCCGAAAATAAGAAACTTCAAAAGCGGTGACAGAGAAAGAATAAGGAATATAGCCACCTCCACCGCCAGCGGATGCTATCTCTCCGATCGCCGCCTTGTCGCCGACCTTCTGACCGATTATTACGTGAAATATGAGCCCGAACACCTGCTGGTGGCGGAGGCGGGAAACGAGGTCGCAGGTTATCTGCTCGGCTGCTTCGATACTTCCCGCTGCCGGCGGATAAAAGCCGGCAGGGTTATCCCCCGGGCAGTAACAAGGTCGCTTTTAAGGGGGGTAATCGGTGTGAAGGAGATCAAATATTTGTGGCTTTTTACCTGGCTTACCGTTCGCGGGGAACTGAATGACAGCCCGCCGCCGGGATATCCGGCCCATTTTCACATTAATTTGAGGGAAGGGGCAAGGGGGATGAGGATCGGTTCGGCGCTTGCCGGCCGGTTCCTGGCGATGCTCTGTGATGCCGGGGTTAAAGGCGTTCACGTCCGGGTCAGGCGAAACGACAGGCGCGCGAGCAATTTCTTCAGAAATCTTGGTTTTTCGCGCAAACGTGGATACGCGACCTTATTAGCCGGCGAGTCCGGAATCCGCGTTTCAAGAACGGTTATATACACAAAGAAGTTAAGCGCTTAATTCTTTTTCAAGCTCCGTCTTGAAAAAGAATTATAACTTAATGAGCCTGTTTGCCCCCATAGCAAGCGGCACGTCCTTCCTGGCCAGGGTCAAGCTCAGTATAAGTTTGCAGGGGGAGCCGATGTCTTTGATCGGAATTGAGAGCCAGTAAGAATGACGGCCGCTTTCAAATCCGTAGTCGCCGGTGTCGGGTATCCCGGCTTCGTTGTGGTAGAGTTTGTTTCCGCGAAACATGTAATCATGTGAGGTGCCGGTTCCCGTCCGGCCGGCGATGAAAGGTTTAATGTTCACGTGAATGTCATTGCCGGGGCGATATTCTTTAAAGAATTTTACGGCAATATTTAGTCTCCCCGCCGTCTTACTTAAAGTCACGGATTTAATTTCCGGATAGCGTTTTAACGCGGCAAGACGGCTCTTCCGCTTCGGGTCTATATAGGAAAGGAAGGGTTCGTCGTGGTTTTCTTCTCCGACGGCCTCCCTTGAGATGTTGAGCGTAGCATCGTAGTGCGTCGAGTCATCCAACTTTAATCCGGGAACAAGTCCGAACAGCTCGTTTGCGCGGGCAAAGCTGAAGAGATATCTGCGCATGATCCGGGTTTGGGTCTTGTATATGGTGATCCCACGGAACTTCCGCTTTCGCTCTTCTTCTTCCAGCGCAACGTCCACCCATTCAGTATCCAGATCTTTCAGGTGTGGGGGTATTGTCATCGGGGCATGGAGAACCTTGCCGCGCGGATTGGGGTACTTCATACTATGGACGAGGTAGCTCAGCATCCTGACGCTTTCAAACTCGTCGCGCCCCTCGTTTTTAAGCTGCTCCAGCCCGTAGAGCACGAATCCGTTTGTGGCCCGGTGGTCGGGGTGGAGGTCGTTGGGGTGTGGTAGATAGACCACCTGCGGCTTTACCTCCAGCATCAGCCTTTTGACATCCTCCACCACGGCTGTGCCGCAGTGCGGGGTGCCTTTTGAGTAGCTGTTTTCGTAGGAAGAATGCCGGCTCCGCGTGTATTTGGAATAATAAAGATTGTCGCTGTTCCAGTTGACTGTCCACATCCGGTTCAGGCCCCGGTCGGGATAGCCGAAGAACTCGACGTCTTTTTCTCCCAGCCCCAGGTAGCTCAGCGCGTTCAGGGTCTCGCTTTGCCGTCTATAGCCGAGCTTGACGAAGTCGCGGGGGGCAAACGGCAGGATGGACGGGCGGCGGACCTGGCCGTCCCCGTTGGTCATTAATGCTATCCTGACCGGCGTCCCCGATTTTACATACCGCTGGATCACTCCCCCGGTCGCCAGGATTTCGTCGTCGTTGTGGGGAGCGAATACAAGTATCTTTTCGCCGCTGATAATTTCTGCCGGTTTGTTTCGATTCATGCGGGTTAACGCTATTCTCTCAATCGGTCTTGCATGCCTGTGCGTACGCACGCAGACAGGCGACCTTCGTGGTGAACAAGAATGTCAGATAGCCGTGCGTTTTTCTTTCACGCATATGT
>PWZK01000322.1 GCA_003567495.1 Candidatus Brocadiaceae bacterium | reverse complement strand
TAGCGGGTGGAGCGGACGTCTGGGCCAGTACGTGAGCCGCACGAGCGATGCCGTCACGGAGGCCACTCCGCTCATGGAGGCCGGTCGAGGCGTCTTCGCCGGTCTGAGCGAGCTTCTGATCGGCAACGTCAGCGGGAGCGTAGCCGAGACCTCGGCGCTTGCGCTGATTGCCGGCGGCATCTTTCTGATGGCTATCGGAGTGGCCAACTGGCGCGTAGTTGTGGGGCTTCTGGGCTCGTTTCTGGCACTCAATGCCCTCCTGCACGGGTTGCAGCCCGAGATTTTCGGGCCGCCCGGATGGCATCTGCTTGCCGGAGGATTGCTTTTTGGCACGTTTTTCATGGCTACCGATCCGGTGACCAGCCCCATGACAAACAATGGAAAATGGATGTTCGGGATACTGATCGGAATCTGCACGGTTCTTATAAGGAACCTGACAGGGTTCGTCGAGGGCGTCATGTTTGCCATACTTTTGGGCAACATTGCAGCGCCTCTGCTGGATGAGATCGCATTGAAACTGCACGTCAGGGAGCTGAACAATGAAGGATAGCGCCTATACGCTGTGTTATGCCGCCGTAATGGGTCTTGTCGCCGCCGGCCTCCTGAGCGGTGTGGGCGGTCTGACCGCACCTTATCGGGAAGCAAACGAACAGGCGGAGAAAGTACGCAATATTATGAAAGTTCTGGGTGTCGAGCACGACCCCGGCGCATCCGCCGAAGAGCTGGTGGAGGTCTTCGAGCGCGAAGTCGAGGTGGTTGAGAAAGACCGCCTGACCTATTATCGTTTCTCGCCGGAGGATTTTCCGCCGGATCAGAAGCGGACGGCCGTGCAGTTTTCCGGTTCCGGCATGTGGGGGCCGATAGCGGGTTTTATTGCGTTGGAACCCGATATGCGCACTGTCGCGGGGATATCCGTCTACAGTCAGGAAGAGACGCCTGGACTGGGCGCCGAGATTGCCTCGGAAGGATTTCAGCAGCAATTTCGCGGGCGTTCGATTTTTGACGACGCCGGCAAGCCGGGGCTCCGGATCATGGTGGAACGGGAGGCCAGGGACGAACATGAAGTCGATGCCATAACCGGCGCCACGATGACCAGCGAGAGCCTGGAAAGGATGCTGAACGAAACGATAAAAATATTAATGGAAGAGGGATTGAAACATGGCTGAAGCGCAGTGTGGTGGAGAATGTGCCACGGTCAAAGGTCTGATGAGCGGAAAAGGCCGGGAAACGGTGAAAGAGGCTGCATGGTCCAATAACGTGGTGGCCGTGCAAATACTCGGTATCTGTTCGGTTCTGGCCGTAACCACGCGGGCCTCCAACTCCATCGCTATGGGCCTGGCGCTGATGTTCGTTGCCGGCGGCTCGAGTTTTATCATTTCGCTCCTTCGCGACATAACCCCGAAAAGAATCAGGATCATCGCGAAGATGGCCATCATAGCCGTACTGGTAATCATTGTGGACCAGATATTGAAGGCGTTTTACTGGGAGATGTCACTGGCACTGGGGCCTTATGTGGGTCTGATCATCACCAACTGCCTGGTTTTAGGGCGCGGCGAGGCTTTTGCTCAGCATAACCCCCCCCTACTCTCGGCCGTTGACGGCATTGCCACGGCGACTGGGTATGCGGGTGTGCTGGTCGTGATCGGGCTGTTTCGCGAGCTGGTCGGCGCCGGGGAAATACTCGGCATAACGGTGCTCTCCCCGGAGTGGTATCCCCGGAATCAGTTCATGATCCTTGCACCGGGGGCGTTTATCGCCCTGGGGTTTCTGATCGCGCTCTTTAATCACATGCGCGGCGAAACGGCCGTGGAGTAACGGGCGTATTGACGGCGAGACATAACCCGCATATTTCATAAACCAACGACAGTGGTTAATGTAAAGGCTTGATGATTAGTATGTTAAATAGCGATTTTAGGGTGACTCGGAATTTACAGTGTGTACCCGAGCTCCGTAAACGACGGTTTACCTGCCTGCAGCAGGCAGGCGGCACCTACTTTTTTGAAAAAAAGTAGGACAAAAAAATTTTCCTTTTAAACGACAGAGTTTTTTGCTAAGCTTTTTTCCTAAAAAAGCGTCTGCGTTTGATTTCTTTGCATCTGCCTGTCTGCGTGCGTACGCACAGGCAGGCACCACTGGGCGCTTCTTATGTCAAAGAAACGCGTGAAATGTGCGGGATAAACCTTCACCGGTCAATTTTCCGGAACATGCCTTCCCCCGGGAACGCAGGCATTATGTCCGCCTCGGGCGGGCAGGATGCCCGCGTTCCCGGGATACGACAACGGCACAGGCGGGCGGGATGCCCGCGCTACACCCAACGTTGTTTTCTTACTGTATTTTTTAAAAAAGAAGTCTAAAATATGATAGCTATTATACCCGGACTACCCGGTGGATCGGAATGGATAATTATTTTGATTATCGCGCTGCTGATTTTTGGAAAAAGGTTGCCGGAAGTGATGCGGTCCCTGGGGCTGAGTGTCAAACAGTTCCGAAAAAGTATGGAAGATGCTGGGGTAGACACTGAATGCCACGCGGCTGATTCCAAAGATAACACAAACTGTTCACCGGCGCCGTAAGAGTGTAACCGTCATCAGGCATTCTCCACCACCGATGTAACGGCTCTATACAGTTCCCGAATCGTTTCTTTCAATATCCCCTCGCCAATATTAAGCGGCGGAGTCAGGTATAGGACGTTTCCGAGAGGGCGCAGCAGAACGCCCTCGTCCATAAGTATCCTCCGCACGCGCTGTGCCGTTGCCTTTCCGTCGTCCCCGTCACAGCATCCGGTTACGTCAAATGCCGCTACCATGCCGCGCGTCCGGACGTTTTCCACCCCGTCCAGATCACGGAAAACAGCAAACTCTCTTTCCAGCAGTTCACCTTTTTTTCGGGCTTGCCCCACTATGTCTTCCTTCTCATAAACATCCAGGCACGCCAGTGCGGCGGCGACGCCAAGCGGATTTCCGGCAAAGGTATGGCCGTGATACAACGTGCGGTCCTCCGGCTTGTCCTCGAACGTCTCGAACAGATAATCTTTCACCACGGCGGCGCTTACCGGGAGATATCCGGCCGAAAGTCCCTTGCCAAGGCAGACTATGTCGGGATCCACGCCCGCCTGCTCGAAGGCGAACATCGTTCCGGTTCGACCGAATCCGGCGGCAATTTCATCGGCCACAAAAATCACCTCATATTCCCTGCAAAGGGCCGCTACTTTCCTAAGGCAGGATGGCGAATATATACGCATCCCTCCCGCGCCCATAAAAAGCGATTCCACCCCCACCGCCGCCAGTTCCTCATGATGATTTTCCAACACTTTCTCAAGCTCCTCCAGGCATTCCAAATCGCATCCGCCGGACTCTTCCCCCTTCCGGCAGTCCGCACAGAAGGGGCGTTTAACCCGATAGACGGGTAATACGATGTCACGGCAGGAACCGTGGAATTCGGGTATGTAGCCAAGAGATATTGCCCCAAGGGTATCGCCGTGGTAGGCACCACGGAAGGCTGCGAACCGGTGCTTTTCCCCCTTGCCGATATTATGCCAGTACTGAACGGCTACGCGCATGGCGGCCTCAACCGCCGAAGCGCCGTCGCCCGCATACAGCACGTGGCGGTTGGTGTCCGGGAAATAACCGGTCAGCCTCGATGCCAGCACGGCGGCGTTCGGGTGGGACATGTTGCCCAGGATGCTGTGCTGAAGGCGGCGGGCCTGACCGCGTATGG
>PWZK01000347.1 GCA_003567495.1 Candidatus Brocadiaceae bacterium | reverse complement strand
CGCCGGACAATCGCGGATTTTGGTGCTAAATACGGCTCTCCGGGCCTGGTGGCAAAGGCTCGTCATGCCTTTTGGATATCAGACGTTGTCGTGGCCGTTGCCGTTATATTTAATTCTTTTCAAGTCGTTTTTGAAAAGAATTATTTTCCAAAAAGCGGGAGAAAAAAAGCGGGCAGACGTGCCTGGTGGCCCGTCCGCCCGCTTGATTTACTTAATTTTCAGACTCTACGGAGGATGGTCAGAACGCTTTGGTAAGCGAGACCCCCATAGAGAACGCGCTTCGGTAGCGCCCTTCCACGCCGACATGCATATTTTCCGGCAGCGGAATGCGCGCGCCGATGAAGGAACCTACGTTGCCTTTCTCGCGGTAGTTCTTGCGCGTACTTATGCTTTCATCCCCTTCCGTATAGGTATGCTTCACTCTGGCTCCGGAGTAGTAGAGCATCGGGCCGCCGTAGATGACAGCCTCGTCCACCTTGACCTGGGCGGCAAGCCCGGCGTTTATGTCCCACATGTGTCTCCACCGTGTGGTAAAATATACGCCATCCATTCCCGCGACTTCCTCAAGATTTATTCGATCCCTGTAGCTCGAATAGTAGCTGGCCTGCATGAACGGGCCAACGCCGATGGCGCCGGTCTCGGACTCGTAGAGCAGCCCTTTCACGCCGAGCGTGGTGTAAGGCTTAAGAGTGCTGTCATTGAAGTTGCCGGCACTCAGCTGGCCTTCCAAAATCTGCAGGTGATCGCTGAGCTCCACGTCGGCGACGCCAATTCTTCCGTAAACCTCGAACTGGTTTTCGATGTTGAGGCCGGCCTGCATGTACCCCTTCTCCTGCTGCACGGTGGTATCGCTGAAACCCACTATTTCTATCGGTGTGGGTCCAGTCAGATTTTCAATGCCTCTAATCGACGAGCTGGAAGGTTCAAACACAGCTTCCGAGCGCTCGTAGCCCAGGCTGAAAGACAGGGGCATATTAGGATCCGTTTCGGTCGGCTCCGGGGGGCCGATCTCTCCTGCTACAGTAAGACTGCCTGCAATCGCCAAAACTGCCGCTGACAACAATATCCTTCTCATGACACTTCCTCCTTTTGAAGAGGGACAGAAACGAGTAACGAACCAACTACACGATGGTCCGACCAGATACGCCATAGACTCTGATGCGACATTATAGCGTTTCCACGTATCCGAAATCAAGCGAATACAAAGAAAACGCACCTGCCTGACAAACATCAGTTACCACTCATACGGCTAATTATAGCGAAACCGGGCCACCAATGTCAACCCCAAAGCAAAAACAGGGCCCCATGCCGACGCCGATCCGGTAAAGAAACTCTATGAGCTTCCTATGTTTTTCGCCAACCATTCCATCGATTCGCGAAATTCTACACCAAGCCGCTATTCAGTTTCAAATGACAAAGCGCCGGTCGATACTGAACATTCATTATCCCCACGCCCCAGCTGCACCCAGAGCTGCACCCAGGCACAACCGTGCCACCTGCGGTTGCAAAAAATCGCCGTATCGTGTACCATCTAACTGAGACCGGGGCTACCGGCCTGACTATTTCAGGAGGCTCTTTATACCATGAACAAAAAAGACATACAGGCGTTTAGAAACTTACTGCTGGGCTTCAGGCGCCGCCTGGCGGCGAGCGTTTCCGACATGCAGCGCGATGCTTTCGGGGAAAAAGGCGAGCCCCCGAGCGAGCTCTCGGACGTTCCGCTCGAGCACCTTGCAGACCGGGGAACCGACTCCTTCACCAGGGACCTGATGATCGGCATGATAGAAAACAAGGAAGCCGAGCTTGTAGATATAGACAGGGCGCTTGAGAAGATAGATGAAGGAACGTACGGCAAATGTGAGAACTGCGAAGCCGATATACCACGGAAAAGGCTCAAGGCGCTTCCGTTTGCCCGACTGTGCATCGGGTGTAAGCAACGGGAAGAAGAAAATAGCGGTATGCGGTGAAATATGAAGAACCTGCAACTTTTTACGGGCGTCCGGAAGCATTTCTGGTTCATCGGCCTGGCGGTTGTCGTTTTTGACCAGGCTACGAAGCACCTGTTTTTCACTCTTCCGGCCTTCAGGCAGCCGGTGGAGGTCGTGCCCAATTTCTTCCACATAATAAGAAAGACCAACCCCGCGGCCGCATTCTCCCTTGGCCCCGAAAGCCCCCAATTTTACGTCATAGTCACATTTATCGGTCTGGGGCTGCTGATCTGGTTTCTTTCGGAAACGCCTTCCAGGAGGTTTTTGCCGGTTGCGGGACTGGGCGCGGTTGCGGGCGGAGCGGTCGGGAACCTGATCGACCGCATATTCTGGGGCGAAGTTCGCGATTTTATCAGCGTCCACTGGTACGACATATTTTACTGGCCCGCCTTCAACGTTGCCGATGCTGCCATATGCGTCGGGGTTGCCATCATCCTGATCGAGACCTTCCGTTCGTTTAAGGCGCCCGGGGAAAACGAATAGGTTCTAATTCTTTTTCAAGGCTTCGCTTGAAAAAGAATTAATAAAAACGACAACGGCTACGACTAAACGGCAAACGACATCGTTTTTTAGTACATCGACAATTTGTTGTCGATGTTGCGATATTAAGCGCCTAACCCGGACAAGCCGGAATCTGGAATGAGGAATGTGGAATGTGAAATAATGTGGAATGAGGAATGAGGAATGAGGGAAAAATGCCGTAAATTCCAACTCCCCATTCCACATTGCCGTTGCCGTTGATTCCTCATTCCTAATTTCTAATTCTTAATTGCCGTCCCGCCGTTGCCGTTAATTCCTCATTCCTAATTTCTAATTCCTAATTTTTTATTTCAACGACACTTACAGCGTCTCAAATTAATCTATTTGCCAATAAAACAAGATAATTACAAATAAGATATTAAATGACCTTTTCATCCGGAATCCCGGAGTATCTCGACCCGTCTTCCGGCCACCCTGAGCCTGCCTTCGGCAAACAGGTTTATGGCCGCCGGGTAAAGCTCTTTTTCGATCTCAAACACCTTATCTGCCAGCGACCTGACGTCGTCTGCCCCGGCTACTTTTATGGCCTTTTGCAGGACAATGGGGCCGTGGTCGTATTTGTTATTGGCAAAATGCACCGTGCATCCGCTCACCTTGCATCCGTAGTCCAGCACCGCCCTGTGCACCCTTTCCCCGTAGTATCCCTGCCCGCCAAACGCGGGCAGCAGTGCGGGATGTATATTCATGACTTTATTCTGCAGCTGGGGCGGTATTTCATAGAACGAGAGAAACCCCGCCATGGCCACCAGGCCGGCATTCCATTCCGACAGCTTTGACGTTACCGACCGGCTGAAGGAGCTGACACTACCAAATTTTTTCGGGCTTATAGTGCAGCAGGGGATATCGTTGTTGTGCGCCCGTTTGAGCCCGTAAGCGTCGCTCCGGCTGCTTATGACCCCGGCGATATGAGCCTTGAGCCCGCCGGACTCGGACAGTTCGATAAAATTCTGCAATGTGCGCCCGCCACCGGAAAGCAAAACAGCAAGTTTCAGATTTTGTTTTTGCATGGGTTTTACTTTTATGTTTTATTTAAACCCGGCTTCCCGGCTGCGAAAACCGCAATTTCGGCGAGCCGGGAAACGCAGCCGGCGCGCGCGACACACGTCGGATGGACAATAATGGACTGTATGGACACCATGGACCGCACAGGACACCAACGGCGCGCCATGCTAAAGCCTATTGCTTCGCCTTTTTCCCCGAAGGGGATGTTTATCTATAGCCCGGGGTTGGGTCGGCGGTCGTTTGCCGGCCCTACCCCGGGAAACCTGTGCGTGGGACACCCTTCCCTGAAGGGGATATTTAATCGCAAACCTTGTGTTCTGAGGTTATATATCCCTTTCAGGGAAAATTTCAGACCGACTGCCAGTTCCCAGGGTAGGCAGTTCTTTCAGACCAGCCAACCCTGGGCTTTAATTAAATATCACCTTCGGTGAAAACGGCTTGACTTTTTCGCGCATCAGACATTCCACTCGCGGAAATATCGTCAATCGCCGATTCCTTTCCTTTTCCTTCGTCATTGGATATTGGGTGTTGGATATTGGATATTCATTTTTTTTGAACATCGACAATTTGTTGCCGATATCAGCATATGAAGCGCCTACCGCCCCTCGATCGTGGTTGTGGTCGGCGACGCGCCTTCGGGCAGCGAGACCTCTCCGCTGAGCCTGTCGATTATAATCTTTTCCCCTTCGATGGTAAGGTTGCCTCTTTGCAGCGCGGCCGGTGTGCCTTCTATCTCGTATTTGTCGTTTTTGCTTTCCCATTCCATCCTATCGCCCCGGGCACGGAGCTGATCGCCGTTTTTGTATCGTATCGACACGCTGCCTCTCGCCCTGGCGCGTTCGAGCGTATTTTCCCCGGTAGCAGCGTCGTAGGTGAAGAACAGCCGTAGTTGTTCGGCTTCAAGCATCCGCGTGGCATCGATAACCGTTACATTCTCCCTTGCAATCAGGTGGTCGAGTTCGCCGTTGGCCGCAAACACGGCGGACGCGTCGCCGGCCGCGAGCCGCCAGCTCTCTTCGCCCGGCGACACCACGTTCACATCGCCGCGTGCGCTGAGGTAACGCAGCTGCCGGTTTTCGTTAATATCTATACGCAGCCTTCCGCATTGAAGGTTTGTCTGCGAGAAATCGGCATCGACATCGCCTTTAAATATGGCATGCATCTCGTTCATATCTATTAGCATACTCTCGGCCCACGTTATGCGGTCTTCCGGGTTTCCTTTCTGTTTCACAGTCAGCGTGCCGGCGGATTCCGATTCTAATGTTTCATTCGCCGTCATGCCTCTGAGATGTTCGGCTTTTATCACCCACCGCACGCCTCCGTCGGAAACCGCCTCATGCTTTCCTGTCACCAGAGTTTTCTCGTTCTCTTCGTGGTTTGTGTCCGCCTCGCTGTTGTGTTCGGCTTCCTCTGTTTCTTGTTCTTTGTCGTTGGTCTGCGCGGCAGTCTCGCCATTTTCGGGACCAAAAACAGGCGGTGCGTCATCGGTGACGACTAACACTGCGCCGCCCCGTGCGATGAGTTCGGCCGGGTTGGTATCCTCATCGAAAAGCACTTTAAGCTCGTCAGCTTCCAGTGTTCTTCCGGGCTGCACGGCTTTAACTTTTCCCTGGAGCATGGCCGTGCGTTCACCGTCCCATGTCATATCCTCCTCCCATCGCAGGCGAATAGGTGTTCCGTTGCTTGCCGCTTCGCCGCTTGTCGCCTCTTCTATGTCCATCCGCCCCTCACCCGGGCACCTTATGGTACCTGCATCCGGATCATAGAGTATGGTTTTTGTTTCCAGTCTGCGGGCCGGTTCGGTAACGAGTACCCATCGCTCTTCACCTTTTGATTCAATACGTATTACTCCGTTTTTCTCCTCCCATGCCAGGGAATCGCCGCTGATTTTTCTTTCCGGTTCTTCTTGAAGAAACTGTATGTTATCCGTCGCAAGAAGCGATACAGGTTCGTTTGTTTCGGCATCAAAGACGAGTTCGAGGGTATCGCACTTAAGTTCCGAGTCGTTTTGCCGTACGTTCACGTTTTCTTCAAACTTTGCTTCTCCGTTATCGTCGTAAACCATTGAGCCTTCCCACGTAATTACTATGGGTTCTCCGGAAGTGAATACGGGCCGGCCAGTGGCGTCAGCTGTGGAATCGTTCGCATCTTTTTCTTCATCCGGCGTTTCCCACACCAGTTTGCCGGGCGTATTTATTCTCAGGCGGTTACTCAGGCGGTAGAATTCCAATTTGCCGGCGGTAATTTGCATGCCGCCGTCGGTCAGTGTTGCGGGTTTACCCTGGATTTTTCCGATCTGTGTAATACTTCGCCATTCGAGTTGATCTCCGGTTGCCAAGCGGCCGTCGAATTCAAAGCTCACATCTTCCCGGGCGTCTATACGTGTGATCTCGATTTCTTCGCCGTCCGCCCTGTCTATAGTTATTTCAAGGTTACGCGTGTTGAGTTTACGCCCAGGCGCAGTCACTACGACGTTATCACTGTAATTTATTTTTTCAAGCAGGTGCGAATATATTATATTTCCATCCGAGCGTATGATTATCGTCTGCGGCTCGTCGCCGGCGCCTTCGTCTCTATCTCCGCCGGTTTCTGAGGCCAGAAAGTGTTCGGACACACGGTGGATATCTGTTTTTGAAGCGCCACCGACGGTTATTTCTTGCATGGGCAACCGGACATCCAGTCCATCGCCGTGAATCTCGAGGGTGAGCCATCTATTTTTTCCTTCTTCATCTTCGTTTGGCTGCCCGCCCGTTTCATAGCGCCTGAATTCCACCGCCTTATTTGACAGCAGCCGGCGTTCCTGCGCATGGTAGCGGATGCTTTCGGTAACCAGAGTGAAGTCGGGCCCATCGGCCCTGACGTTATTGAACATTCGGATGGTTTTGTTGGGTTCATCCAGTTCCGCATTTTCTGCAGTCAGTGTTATGTGGACTTTTTCGGGCTCTTCCTCTTTCTCTCCGTTCTCGTTTTCACCGGGCTCCTGTTCAACGGTAAGGGTTACTTCGGGGGAATCGATTATATATATATCACCATCATACAAGGATGCTTTTGCTCCTTTTATCAGCGTTCGGTCGTCGTTTTCATTTGCCTGCAGTTCTATCTCGAAATCTTCGATCGTCAGTTTTGCTTCGGTCTCGTCCGCGCCGGCCCTTCGCAGAGGTGAGAGGGCGAATTTTTGACTTTGACGGCGAGGTGCAGGACCTGCGCCGGCCGGCAGCAACAGTGCGGCCGTCAGGGCGGCGAGGTATATAATTCGCCGGGGCTTAAATAAGTAAAACTTTTTATAGATATATTTTTGGTTGTCGGTGAGCATATGTCGTTTTTTTATGTCTGATCGCTATGTCGCGCCTCTACGGGGCGCGGCAGATTTGCATTTTCCAAGACTCCGCTCTGAAAATAGGGCGCATTCGGCGCAGTATTGTGCATACGCAGCGAAAATTATAAATTCAAAATCTCAAGTTCCAAATAAATTCAAAATTACAATACCGAAATTCAATAAAAAAACACACCTTCTTTCAGCGCCAACGGCGCGTCATACTAAAGCCTATGGCAAAGCGCAGGTTCAACGGACCGAAGCGAAGCCATAGGAAACCGATGCCCGGACAATGTAGCCCTGCAGGGGCGACATAATGATCAACAGATTCCAGGAGCGCCTTCTTTTCCACTGCTATATCGTCCCTTCAGGACTCGTTTGTTGCGCGCGTCACCTACCCTTTGGCTTCGCCAAACCTTTGAATCGCCCCTGCGGGGCTCTTTTCTGGTGTCTGCACGAGTTTCCCGGGGTTACAGCGCCCAACGGCAGGGCGCTTCCACCCCGGGCTATGAATCAGACGGCCCTTCGGGCCTGACGGCTAACGCTGCTACGCGACTCTCTGTCGTTGCCGTTTGTCTTTTGTTGTTGCCATTGATTCCTCATTCCTAATTTCTAATTTTTAATTCTTATTTAAACGACACTTACAGCGTCTCAATTAATCCTTTTTGCCCTGTCTGCCGCCAGGCAGGCAACAAAACAAGATAATTAGAAATAAGATACTAACCGTCCCCTTCTTCATCATCATCAGTGATTCTCAGCGGGCTCATAAATATATCGTACAGTGTCTGCACCGGGCGTGTCAATCTTCCGATTACAGAGTGTGAGTAGCGCGGTTCTGCGACAGTTCCGGTGACATTTACTCTTACCAACTCGCGCTGGACCGGCCCGAGTATCGTTTTAATCGCCGGGCTTAGTATGGGGATACCGCCCTCCGGTATTGTTGCGGCTACCATCCTGGCGTCAAGCGCTCCGTCTTGAAGCCTTACTTTTCCCGAGCCGGTGAGTTCGGCGCTCGGACTGCGGAGTTCAAAATGCTGCACGTAAAGATAGTCGTCGTGTATGGTATATTGGGCCTCTCCGCGGTCGAAGTCCCCCAGTTCGCCGGGTCTGGACAGGTGCAGAACTTCGATCAGCCCCATAAAGACCGGCGCGTTCCATATGTGGCCTTGGGTAAATGAAAGCTCGCCCTGGCCTTCGAGCACGCGGTCATTGCCGTTGCGGCCTGCGATTTCCAGCACCCCTGAAAGACGGCCCCTCACGTTCAGCTCCCTGCCGGTCACTTCTCTAAGTAGTTTTCTGATATCTACGCGGTTGAATCCGATGTCGGCCTCATACCTCAGGTCCTCATTTTCTGTAAGACCCGACACAATTCCCCGCAGGTCAACTTTCCCGCCCCCGATCGTGCCTGTCAGATCTGGAGCGTGGATGAGATCGTTGGTTACAAGCATCCGCCCGTGCAGGCCCGACAGAACCAGTGAGAGGTCGTCTGCGTTATTTGCCCCCCACCTCACCGAAACGTTTTTCAAGTCGGTGTTCAGGTGGTAGGAGAACTTATCAGTTTCTTTTTCCCCGCAGTATTCTATCGTTCCGTCTATCGAGATAACACCCTGTGGCCGGTGGTTCTCCCACAGCTCTTCGCCTGCCACCGGGATACTGAGAACAATATCGCGGTCGATGTCGATATCTTCTACGTTCACCCGGAATTCGCCCTGTTCCCGGCCCAGGTCGTATCGACCTCCTATTTTAAACTGCCCGGTTCTCACGGCACAGTCGCGATCACCGGTCGGACGGTGCCGCACAGTGCCGGCCAGAGATTCCAATGTCAGCACATTATCGGCCAGGCGTATCGTGCCGGACAGTTCTTCAAGAGGCAGCGGAAAGAACTCGGTCTCGACCCTGCCGGACTTAAGGTTCACGTTGCAGGATATTTCAGATCCGTCGTCGCGTACGAAAAATTCGCCGTCTATGCGTCCGGAGGGATTGAGATCCGTAAGCGCCTTTATATTACCGGGAATTTCGGCCAGAAGTTCCCGGTCGACATGCAGGTCGTTGAACTCTACATGCAGCTCTCTGAGACCCCCCTGCATGTCGAAAGAGCCGTTTATCGAGATCCTCGCAGGCCTATCGCGGCGTGAGACGGTGCCCGTTATTCCGCTCAGCCTGACGCCGTCGCCGTCTATAAAGAGATCACCGTATATATTCTCGATCGGAAATGGGATTTCATTCGGGCTGATTGTCACATCCCGCAGGTTTACGGAGGCTGAAAAGTCCGTATCCGCACCGTTTATTTTATTCCGGGTGGAAAGCTTTATGTCCGCCGTGCCCGAGGGTCTGAGCCTCTCCCATAATTCTTTCCCCGCTTCCGGGATATTCTCTATGGTTTTCTCGTTAAGCGGCAGTCCAGCGGCCATTATATTTACAAGCGTCTCGCGTTTTTCCATATCAGTAGAGCCACTGATTTCCACCGGTATAGTTTGCCCGGCTCCGTCGTCTTCGATTTTTATCAGCCCTTTTACATTTCTGAAATAGGTTTTCCGATCGATTATTTCGACCATTCCGCTAAGGTCCTGGATTTCCAGGGGGTAGAAACGGTTTTTTGCTTGCATGTTGCCGATATTTATGCGCCCGCGCCACGACGCGTCGAATTCGGAATCGACGCTCAGTGCCAGGTCGCCGCTCACAGCGCCGCGCGGCCTGAAGATACGTTCCAGATTTTTACCCGCCGGTATCCAATTAAGAAATTCGCTGTCCACATTCAGGTTTTCGGCATTAACCCTCAGGTTCAGCCCGCCCGAGTCGTAAGTCCCTTCAATGCGGATATCTGTCAGGGGCCCTTCTCCAATCCTACCCGCAAAATCCCACACGCTCGGATAGAAAGCTCTCCGCCTGACGCTCATCTGTATGCCCCTGATGATTCGCGGATTGGTGTCGTTAAAGATTTCATCCGACAGCACATCTACCGTAGCGTTTTCCACATGCACGCCGTCGCGCAGCAGTTCTCTGAATCGGGGTTTGTCGGGGTCTATTCCAACCAGAAATTCTTCCAGGTTCCAGAGTTGTTTTGCCGGCCGGTATCTCAGCCGTATCGTCGGGCGATCCACCGTTACACAGGCCGGAACGATGCGGCCTTTTGCAAACAGAATCGGATTGAGCCGGGCAATAGCCTTATCCCAAATCAGCAAGGGTCGGTCCTCATCCTGAGCCCTTAGCGTCCCGTCGTTCATAGTAAATCTCAGCGTGGGCGAGAGGTGAGCTTTTTCCACGGAAAGGTTAAATTCCGGATGCACGTTTTCGTGAAATCCTTCCCGCAGGGTTTTTTTGAGCCTTTGTTCGGAGGTCAGCAATTGCCAGACCGCAACCAGTATCACAGCCACGGCGGCGATGAGCATGACCTTTGTCAGAAACAATTTAAAATGGCCGTTTTTGGACATGATCTTAATTGTTTAGGGGTTATTAAATAAACGAGGTACTGGCGTTTTTTACGAGCATGTCCCATTCGTAGTTGAAGGTTGAAAAAGAGAGATATTGGATATTTTACTGAAAAGGCGTCTCGACGCGCAAGTATAAAGATATCCTTCCCGAGATGGCTCATACGGTCGGCGTCAGCAAGTCACAGCTCAGCCGCGAGTTTGTCGAAGAAAGCGAGAAGAAGCTCAAGAAGCTGTGCGAGCGGCGTTTCGACGACAAGGACTGTATTGGTTCAGCGTGAATGCGGCTTTCGCCCTTCATATCTTAGTTGGTTGCCAAGGTAATGAGGGCAGGTGGATTGACCCGCCCTCATGCAATCTTCTGTTACTTGCTTCGACCGGTTATCCCTGGCGGGTTGCTTCCCAGTATTGCCCGCTTCCGTTTACCCCGTTTGTATCCGTCCTTGCGTCCATAACCCGCAGCGCAAATTCCTCTGAATACTTTACCTTTGACTCGGCGCCCTGCTTTTTATACAATACATGCGCCTGTGTTTTTTCCGTTGACCTGAACCCCGAGGTCGTAGAATTATATGATTTATGGAGAGGGACATAGAGATAGGTGCCTGTCGGATACCGAAATTGCCGCGCTGGTATCGGAATCTCTTGGGCGCGCAGATCTTGACGGTAAAAAGGTGCTGATAGTTGTGCCAGACCATACGCGCACGGCGCCGGTCGGGCTTATGTTCAGAAGCATATTTGAATCCCTCTCGGGCAGAGCAGAAGCACTGGATGTGATGGTTGCACTCGGCACGCACCCTCCGATGACGGAGGCGCAAATTAATGAGCGAATGGACATAACAGCCGGCGAACGGCGCGAAAAATATAAGAATGTCGGATTTTTCAATCACCGGTGGGACGACTCGAATGCGCTGATGGAGGTCGGTGTCATATCGGAAGAAGAGATTGACCGCCTCAGCGACGGGCTGTTCCGTATGCCCGTGAAGCTCACCGTAAACAAAAAAATCATGGACTACGACCACGTCCTGATCGTCGGCCCCGTATTCCCGCACGAAGTGGTCGGTTTTTCGGGTGGCAATAAATACATCTTCCCCGGTATTGCAGGCAGGGAAATCATAGATTTTTTCCACTGGCTCGGCGCCGTTATCACCAACCCGGAGATAATAGGCGCCAAATGGACGCCGGTGCGGCGCGTGCTGGATCTGGCTGCTTCCTACCTGCCCGTAGAGCGCAGCGCCTTTTGCATGGTTGTAAAGGGCCTGGAAACTGCCGGCCTCTACTACGGCAAACCGGAAGACGCCTGGTCGAAGGCGGCCGATCTGTCCGACAGCCTGCACATTACATATAAAAACCGGCCCTTCCATACCGTGCTCTCCTGTGCGCCCCGGATGTACGATGACCTCTGGACGGCCGGCAAATGCATGTACAAACTTGAACCGGTGGTGGCCGACGGCGGCAGACTTATCATATATGCCCCCCACGTCGACGAAATATCCTATACCCACGGCATGATTCTGGACGAAATAGGATACCATACCCGGGATTATTTCAGAAAACAATGGGATACGTTCAAAGACTACCCCTGGGGAGTCCTGGCACACTCCACGCACGTAAAAGGGATCGGGAGCTACGAAAACGGGGTGGAGAAACCGAGAGTGGAGGTTATACTGGCCTCCGCCGTGCCCGAGCAAAGATGCAGGAAAGTCAACCTTGGCTATATGAACCCTGCCGACATAGATAAAAAAACTTACAAAGATCGGGAAAACGAAGGCATATTGTACGTGCCAAAAGCCGGCGAAATGCTGTACAAATTGAAAAGATGAAAAAGTATCGGCATGTTTGTCTGCGCACCGGCGTCTGATATTCCGAAAAATACAGGACAAAAACTTTCTTTTAATACGACGGAGTTTTTTGCGAGAACGCGTGAAATAAGCGGGAAAAACATTTTACTCAATTTACAACCTTGCATAATGGAGAGTAACAATGGCGGAAAAAGCTGACATAGGACTTATCGGTCTGGCGGTTATGGGAGAAAACCTGGTTCTGAACATGGAAAGTAAAGGGTTTTCGGTTGCAGTCTATAACCGCACTGTAGAGAAAGTGGATAACTTTATTGCTGGCGGGGCAAAGGGCAAAAACATAATCGGGACCCATTCGATTCAGGAACTTACAGACGCGCTCAAGCGTCCCCGAAAGGTGATGCTCATGGTCAAGGCCGGATGGCCGGTCGATGCCTTTATTGACCAGCTAATCCCTCATCTCGAAGAAGGCGATATTATCATAGACGGCGGAAACTCGCATTTTCCAGACACCATACGCCGCACAAAAGCTGTGGAAGAGAAAGGGCTCCTTTATATCGGCACTGGCGTATCCGGCGGCGAAGAGGGCGCCCTCAAAGGCCCGAGCATTATGCCCGGTGGCTCCGAGCAGGCATGGCAGCATCTGAAACCGATCCTCCAGAGCGTGGCCGCAAAAGTAAGCGACGGCTCGCCCTGCTGCGACTGGCTGGGCTCGGACGGAGCCGGACATTTTGTCAAGATGGTGCATAACGGTATAGAGTACGGCGATATGCAGCTTATATGTGAAGCCTATTATATCATGAAAAACGCCCTTGGCATGGACGCCGACGAGCTGCATGAGGTGTTTGCAGAGTGGAACGAAGGCGATCTTGACAGCTATCTGATTGAAATAACGCGCGATATTTTTGCCCGCAAGGATACAGAAACGGGCAACCCTCTGGTCGAGATGATACTCGATACCGCCGGGCAGAAAGGTACGGGGAAATGGACCAGCCAGGCCGCACTGGACCTCGGCGTTCCGGCGCCTACCATCGCCGAAGCCGTTTTTGCAAGGTGCATCTCCGGGCAGAAAGAGGAACGGGTCGCAGCTTCAAAACTGCTCGAAGGCCCGGACGGGAAATACGACGGCGATAAAAAGCAGCTTACGGATGCCATACGTAACGCCCTGTATGCTTCAAAAATCTGCTCCTATGCGCAGGGCTTTGCGCTGCTGAAAGAGGCTTCCAAAGAATACGAATGGGGACTCGATTACGGCAAGATCGCACTTATGTGGCGCGGCGGATGTATTATAAGAGCGCAGTTCCTGCAGCGCATAAAAGATGCATTCGATGCCGAGCCCGACCTGGCGAATCTTCTGCTGGCGCCTTACTTTAGAGACGCCGTCCATGACGCACAGGAGGACTGGCGACAGGTCGTTCAGACCGGGGTGAAGCTCGGGCTGCCGACTCCGGCCTTCAGCTCTGCACTCGCATACTACGACAGCTATCGGCGCGAGCGTCTCTCGGCCAATCTCATACAGGCACAGAGAGATTATTTCGGCGCACATACGTACCAGAGAATCGACAAAGAAGGAGTGTTTCATACCGAGTGGCTGAAACCCGACTCCGAATAAATCAGTGTTGGTCCGTACGACGTTGTCCCATCCGTAGTTGAAGGTTGAAAAAGAGAGAAAATGGCTACTCCCTCTGATTTATTGTAAAATCAGAGTGTTCCCAAACCCTTTTTAAAGGAGGAGTAGCCATGAAGAAGGAACAGTCGGACATCGTTGAAAAAGTTGATCGCCTTCGTTTGTTTGTTATCGACGGCAGCAAGGCATTGAGGTGTGCTATAGACGCGGTTTATGGCACGGACAACCCCGTCCAGCGCTGCCGCAATCACAAGGTCAGGAATGTATTGGACTATCTGCCGGAGGATCAAAAAGACCTGGTTAAATGCGCTATGAGAGCAGCATTCTCTATGGAAGCCGATAAGGGTAAAAAGAAACTGAATCAACTGGCAAAATGGCTTGAGCTGGAGTATCCCAGCGCTTCCGGGAGTCTTTTGGAAGGACTGGATGAAATGTTCACCATCAACATGCTGGGCCTTCCAAAAACACTTCGCCGCTGCCTTGGCACGACCAACATCATCGATTCTCCCCACAGCGGTTTACATGGTAACTGTATGGAGGAATTTGTGCTGTAACGTTTTTCGCGTATCTCGGAACTCAGATTGTTCAGAGATTATCCCTGTTTCCGGAGATTACCGGGCGCAAATTCCTTGTCATTTGACCGGCATTGCGATTTATGTTAAAATTAACACCATGATCGAGAGCCGCGACGGGCGTCGTTATGTGCGGCTGGTAGTATGGTGTTTTGTGGGTGGGTTTGATTGCGTAACCTTCCAGCAGGAATCCAACACCGGGGTCTGGTACGGGGCGGCGGTACTGAATGTATTTGCCTTGCTTTTCTCCGTGCATTTGACCTTTATTTTCAAATTTGCTATAATTGTGCTGTTGTTTCGGGCAGTCTTTTTTACGAGCCTTTCTTTGCCCTTGACATTCGATATCGGTTATGGTAGAATAAAAAGGTTGTGGCTTTGAAAAGATGCGGCTGTGTTTGCCGCTTTTGATATAAAGGTTGTTGCGCTTTTTGCTCTTTTAGCGGAGGGCGTTTGTTCTTTGAAATTAAGGAGACGGAGAAGTACAGTTTAAGAGATGGTAAAGGTGTAGTATTTGCGAGCCGAAACAATGGTTGGAGCCGGGCTCAAATGCGACCGGTGTTGCTTACGAAGCCGGAAGTATGTAAGGTAGTGAGAACATTTGGAGAGCATGATACTGGCTCAGATCGAACGCTTGCAGCGTGCTTTATACATGCAAGTCGAGCGAGAACTCCCGCTTCGGCGGGATAGTAAAGCGGCGCAAGGGTGAGTAACGCTTGGGTAACCTACCTCTCGGAACGGGATAACAGCGGCCGTTTATAGCGGCCCTTCGGCGAAAGTGCTGCTAATACCGTATGCAGACGATTGGACACGTTCTTTTCGTAAGCACGTAGTCCGGTTGTTTAAAGGTGCAGGGACTTCGGTTTCTGTTTCCGCCGGGAGAGGGGCCTGAGTCCTATTAGCTTGTTGGTGAGGTAACGGCTCACCAAGGCATATGGGTAGCCGGCGTGAGAGCGTGGCCGGTCACACTGGGACTGAGACACTGCCCAGAGCCCCACGGGGTGCTGCAGTAGGGAATCTTCCGCAATGGGCGAAAGCCTGACGGAGCGACGCTGCGTGGAGGAAGAAGGCCTTCGGGTTGTAAACTCCTGTCAGAGGGTATGAAAATCGCCGGTTTATCCCGGCGGTTGACGCAAACCTCAGAGGAAGTCATGGCTAACTTCGTGCCAGCAGCCGCGGTAATACGAAGATGGCTAGCGTTGATCGGAATTACTGGGCGTAAAGAGCATGTAGGCGGTCAGATAAGTTGGGGGTGGAATCCTGCGGCTTAACCGTAGAATTGCCTCCAAAACTGTCTGGCTGGAGGGCGACAGAGGAGAGTGGAACTCCTGGTGGAGCGGTGAAATGCGTTGATATCAGGAGGAACGCCAACGGCGAAAGCAGCTCTCTGGGTCGATCCTGACGCTGAGATGCGAAAGCCAGGGTAGCGAACGGGATTAGATACCCCGGTAGTCCTGGCCGTAAACGATGGGCACTTGGCATTGGGGTTTTTACCTCAGTGCCGGAGCTAACGCGTTAAGTGCCCCGCCTGGGTAGTACGGCCGCAAGG